>NZ_JBGCUL010000170.1:0-9555 GCF_054177685.1 Pseudomonas sp. P5_A2_2 | reverse complement strand
GCCCTGGGGACATTTGAGCGGGTGCGATTGCAGGAATGCCTGAACTTCATCTCGACGGAGATTCACGGCGGGCTCGGCTGGCTGTTCAACGCTCGATTTCCCGAAGAGGTGAAAGCGCTGATCAAGGAGAAACTGTTCAAGCGTTTGGCCGTGTTGAACCAGACGCTGGAGCGGCAGGATTACTTGATGGCGGGCGGGTTCAGCGTTGCTGATGCGTATTTGTTTACGGTGTTGCGCTGGGCTCGGTTGTTCGACATTCAATTGAATGAGTGGCCTGCGTTGGCAAGGTTTCAAGCCAGGGTGGATCAGCGGCCGGCGGTGAAAGCGGCGTTGACCGCAGAGTTGGCGTAAGGCTTGAGATCAATCGCGAGCAGGCTTGCTCCTACAGGGGATCTTGGTTGACCACGGGTTTTGTGGGCAATACAGACCTAATGTGGGAGCGAGCCGGCTCCGGGCGGCGTTCCGACGATGACGACCTTCCAGACAACACAAAACTACAAACTGGCACTCACCCTGGTAGCCACCTCCCCCGGCACCCAGCCCTTCCACACCTGCGGCTGCTCACGCAAAAACGCTTCGGCGACTTCCCGGGGTTTCTGGCGCTTTTCACTCATCTGGCCGAGGGTCTGGTTCAACAGATCGATCGGCAGGTCGACCTTTTCAAAGAACGTCACCAGGTCCGGGTATTGCGCCTTGAACGGTGCCGATACGCCGATGGCCAGGCTCGCTGGCATCGAGCGCGTGCCTTTGGGGTTCGGGTTGTTGGCGTCGGCCAGGGTTTTCCAGGCTTGCGCGTCGAACGGCGGTTCGTCGAGTTTCACCAGTTTGAAACGCCCCAACAGCGGTGTCGGCGACCAGTAGTAGAACAGCACCGGTTTACCACGGCGGATCGACGACGCCACCTCGGCATCCAGTGCGGCACCAGACCCCGTGCGGAAGTTGACGTAGCTGGCGGTCAGGTCATAGGCCTTGAGCTTCTGGCTGTTGACGATTTCCGAGGTCCAGCCGGTCGGGCTGTTGAGGAAACGTCCGCGGCTCGGGTCTTCAGGGTCGCGGAACACATCCTTGTACTTCGCCAGATCAGCAACGGATTTCAGCTCCGGGGCCAATGGCTTGATGCCGCGCTCGGGATCGCCCTTGATCACGTACTCCGGCACCCACCAACCTTCGGTGGCGCCTTTGACCGTATCACCCAGGCCGAACACTTTGCCCTCCGCGGAAGCCTTGACCCAGGCCGGACTGCGTCCGGCCCACTCTTCACCGATAACCTGGATATCGTTTTTGGCCAGCGCCGCTTCAAGGCTGACGGTGCTGCCCGGCAGCGTGTCGGTCGGGTAGCCGTAACCTTTTTCAACGATCAGGCGCAGGATTTCGGTGATGAGGCTGCCGCTTTCCCAGGTGATGTCGCCAAAGTGAATGGGCGCGATTTTCTCCGTGGCCGAGGCCGGGTGGGACAACAGGCTCAGGGCCAGCAACGAACTGCCGAGCAGGGTTTTGATCGATCTCATGCGGACCTCTTGTTCTGGAGTGGACGGTTCAGGGGTTGATTGGCGCTGTGCCGGTCGCACAGGGCCTGGGAACGGGTCATGTAGTCGCTGACCGAACGCAGCGAGATGCCCAGCGCGGCGGCAATTTGCGGATAGGTCAGGCCGTCGATCCGCGACAGCAGGAAGGTCGAACGCACTTTGCCTGGCAGCCGCTGAAGACTGCGATCCACACGGGTCAGGGTCTGGGACATCTGAGCCAGTGCCTCCGGCGATTCGGCGTGGATCGGTTCGGCCTGTTGCAATTGCTGAAGATACTGGCGCTCCAGATCACCTCGACGCCAACGCTGATAGAGCAGACGCCGGGCGATGGTGGTGAGCAAGGCACGGGGTTCACGGATGGCCGTCAGGCCAGGGGCTTCGAGCAATTGCACGAAAGTTTCGCAGGCAATGTCTTCGACAGCGGCGGCATCGTTCAGAGACTGACGCAGGCGCGTGCAGAGCCAGTGGTAGTGAGCGCGGAACAGGCCGTCCACGTGTTTGCGATGAAGAATATCGGCGCCGGACATAGGGGCTCCTGGGTTAGGGGTCGCTGAATGTCCGGTGGTCCGGTGAGGCGAATCCTAGCAAGGAGCCTTATTCATTAATAATACTTAAAACTTATTTTTATATTCGTTTATGGAATTAAACAAAGGTGTGCCTGATAGACCGCTTTCGCGAGCAAGCTCGCTCCTACAGGGTTTCGGGGTACCTGGACCCAACACTCAAACCTTATCGCACTTCCCCATACCCCAACGTCTCGGCCTCACGCTGATAATCGAGCACAACCTGATAGTCGCTTTCGTTGGCGGGCAGTACCTCTGGCAAACCGAGAATTTCGGCAACCTCCGACAATTCGCGCAACGCCAGGTTCATCACCCGCAGAAGCTCTTCAGCCTGCTCATCGTTGACCGTCGCGGCGGTAATGAACGGTAAGGCAGGACTGAGCGCACTGCGGGCAATCACCTGCAAGCCGGCCACTTCCTCTGTGGCATGCCGCGCCAGGTAGGCAAAGGTCACGCTGTCGATGGCCGCCAGATCGGCAAGGCCTTCGCGTAACCAGCGCAGGCTTTCGCGATGGCTGCCGCTGATTCCCACCTGAGCAAAAAACCGTCCGTCACGTTGCAGCGGCGCCAACCGGTGGCGCAGCAGATTCATGCCGCTGTTGGAGTCCTGGTCATTGATCACGCCTAGGCTGCCGCGAAAATCTGCCAGGGTTGGCCGTGCATCATCAAGGCGTCCCAGAATCAGGCTGCAATGATTGCCATCGCTGCTGTCCGGCAGCTCATAACGAGGCCGCCCCAGCACCCGGACCTTGCCGCGCAATGCCGTCATCAGCGGATAGCCGCAGGTTTGTGTCAGCAGTAAATGCGGCGACAACCACACCTGCATCAGTGACAGGCCTTCGGCATCACGGCGGGTTTCGCCCAGGTGCTCGAGGATTCGCGCCAGCCAGCGCTCGCTGGCCTGGTGAATGGGTTCGGGGGCGGTGTACATCAGTAGTTCGGCGATGTGTTGGGTCATCGAAATGTTCCTGCGTAACGTAACCTCTGTAGGAGCGGGCTTGCTCCGGGCGGCGATCCGACGAAAGCGTTCTGCCTGACAACATTGATGCTGGATGTGCCGGCCTCTTCGCGGGCAAGCCCGCTCCTACAGGGGTCGTTGGTGATCAGGCATCAGTGAAACGGATGCCTCGGGCTGTCGATGGCTTTTACTCCATGTTCACGCCAAAACTGCCCATAACCCCGCACCAGGAATCCCCCACTACGCGCCAGCCATTGCTCGCGGCGGGCGCTGTAGGCGCGGGGCAGGTCGTACCACGGCAACCCCGGCAACTCGTGATGCACCAGATGAAAATTAAGGTTCAGGAACAGCCAGCGCCACGGCCACGCCGCTTCATTGAGCACGGTGCGTTGCTCCGGCGCCGCATGAGGTCGGTGTTCATAGTAGGAGCGAATCATGGCAATCGACAGTGCCGGCACACTGATCAAAAACAGGTAATGCCAAACCGGCAACACACTGAAGCTTGCGATAAACAGCAGCATCACTCCTGTCATCAAGCCGTGACTCAACCACATCAGCCAGGCCTGTCGCTCGCCTGCTCTGAGGCGTTGCAGCTCTTCACCGGCCAGCGTCAGCAAGGCCAGCGGTGCCCCCAGGGCAAAGCGGCCGAGCACGGTTTTGTTCAGCCAGTGCAGGCTACGCACCAGCGGTGAGCTGCCCTGCCACTGCCCGGCACTCAGGTAACGGCTTTCCGGATCACGACCGGGGATGGTCAGGTCCTCGTCGCGGTGATGCAGCAAATGGCTATCGCGATACAAGGTGTACGGATACCAGACGGCAAACGGTGCGTAGCCAAGGATTTTGTTCAGGGTTGGCCAGCGCGTGGGATGACCGTGCAGCAGTTCGTGTTGCACGGATAGCCACAACACCAGCAATGGAATCAGCAACAGAGTGCTCCACCACAAACCCAACCGATGGCTGTTCAACACAATGCCAAACCAGGCGCCGTACACACCGATCAACAGCAACCAGGTCGGCCACTCGGTACGCGCGGTGAAGCGTCGGCGCAGGGTTTCTATTTCTTCCTGGTGGGCGCTATCAAAGTAATGGGGCATGGCGTTGCTCAGATCGGGGACCAATCCCCTTCTGTGCAATGGCCTTGGGAAATATTGCAGATTATTTTCAGGAGGATCGCTCCCATGGTGCATGGGAGCGATCGATCAACGCGGGATCAGTGACCGAACACGCCGACCTTTTTGGCCTTCTTGTCCGCGCGCTTTTCAATGGCGGTTTTCACTGGTTTCTTTTTCGCCGCTTTCTTTGAATCCAGACCTTTGGACATGATGCGTACTCCACTCATGGGGATGTGAGAACAGGTATACACCTATCCCGGCGCGTGCGTTCTTTTATAATAGTCCGCTTTGCACACCGACAGTCCGAGACCATGCCCGATACCCAATTCACCCTGCTCGACGAGCCGTTATGGCCATTGATGAACAAGTTCTATCGCGCTCACCAATCGTCGATGAAAGCCGTGCGCGATGCGCAGTTGTGGGTRGCCCGGCGTGACCAGATTGTTGCCGTGCTGTGTTTGCGTCCGGTGTCCGGCGGGCATTGGCTGACCGGGTTGTTTGTCGATCCGGAGTGTCGCGAACAAGGGATTGCCGCCGGGTTGATTGCGGCTGCGGTGAAGGATTGCGAACAGCCGGTGTGGTTGTTCTGTCATCCGGATTTGCGAGAGTTTTATGAGCGACGCGGATTTGCTTTCGATCCGCCGATGCCTTACGCGATGGTTGAACGCTTGAGCCGCTATGCGCGTAGCAAGCCGATGATTGCGATGGGGTTGGCGCCCTAAATCTGTAGGAGCGAGCCTGAACGCGATGGCGGTGTGTCAGTCACCATCAATGCTGACTGTTAGACCGCTTTCGCGAGCAGGCTCGCTCCTACAGGTTTTACGGCGGCTTTAGTCGTCCGCGTTGGGGTCCAGGTCCGGGAACATAACCTCGGTGAAGCCAAACTTGCTGAAGTCGGTAATGCGCGACGGGTACAGGCGGCCGATCAGGTGATCACACTCATGCTGCACCACCCGCGCATGAAACCCCGAAGCAAAACGCACGATGGGTTGGCCCTTGGGGTCGACGCCTTCGTAGCGAATCTGCTGGTAACGCTGCACCGCGCCGCGCAGTCCCGGTACCGACAAACAGCCTTCGAAGCCCTCTTCCAGAATCGGGCTCAGCTGCGTGATCAACGGGTTGATCAGGATCGTCTGTGGCACAGCCTCGGCATCCGGATAACGCTCGCTGTGCTCGAAACCGAAGATCACCAGTTGCAGGTCGACGCCGATCTGCGGAGCAGCGAGGCCAACGCCACCCACACTCTCCATAGTCTGGAACATGTCATCGATCAGTTGCCACAGCTCGGGGCTGTCGAACATTTCGGCCGGCACTGGCGGGGCAATGCGCAGCAGGCGTTCATCGCCCATTTTCAGAATTTCACGAATCATGATCAGGTTTCGTCAATGGTCGGTTTGTGTGAGTGATCGCGGCCCAGTCCCGACACGTGGTGCTTTTCCTCATGGACGGGACCATGCTCGCCAGCCACTTTTTCGCCGGGGTCCTTGCCCTCTCGCGACATGTGCTCGATCACCGCGTTCATCTCCGCGCCCAGCAGCAGCACCGCTGCGGAAATGTAGAAGTACAGCAACAGCACGATGATCGCACCGATACTGCCATACATGGCGTTGTAGTTGGCGAACTCCTTGACGTACAAACCGAAGCCCAGGGAAGCGATGATCCACACCACCACCGCCAGCACCGAGCCTGGGGTGATGAAGCGGAATTCCTGTTTGACGTCGGGCATGACGTAGTAGATCAACGCCACCGCGACCATCATCAGAATCACGATCACCGGCCAGCGCGCGATGGTCCAGAGCGTGACGATAAAGTTCTCAAGGCCGACTTGCGCAGCGATCCACTCCATCACCTGCGGCCCGAGCACCATCAGCGCTGCGGCGATCAGCAGCATGCCGGCAATGCCGACGGTGTAGATGATCGACAACGGAAAGCGTTTCCACAGCGGGCGCCCTTCTACCACGTCGTAGGCAGCGTTCATCGCGCTCATCATCAGCCGCACACCGGCGGACGCGGTATACAGCGCAATCACGATACCCACCGACAGCAACCCACCCTTGGACTGCTGAAGCTGGTCGATCACCGGGTTGACCTGCTCCAGCGCCTGGGGCGGCAATACGAGTTCCGATTGCAGGCGCAACCAGGAGAAAAAATCCGGCAGGTGCAGGAAGCCGATCAGGGCAATCAGGAACAGGATGAACGGAAACAGCGAAAACAGCATTTGATAGGCCAGCGCCGAGGCATAGGTCGACATCTCGTCGGCGACGAACTCAGTGACCGTGCGCATCATCACACGGTGCAGGGGCAAGCCTCTCATGTCCGGAAAAATCATTCGCGTCTCCATTCGCCGCATACGGATTTGGGTGGAAGTCGTGGCGACTCAGGGGCCGATTTCTTTCATCAAGGTAGCCCAGATGGCGACTTTGAAACAATTTCAATGCGCAAGTTCAGGCTGACACAAAAACGGCCATCTGAAGATGGCCGCGTCTTCTTTTCATTAAAGGCATTTCAACGAAGGAAAGTCGTTACACAAGGTTGACCGGGGGCTTTTGCAGGGAGTTTCATTTAATTTCACCACGACATTTCATCGTTCAGTGCAGGTTGCGCTTTATGTTTGCGGGCCAACCCCTGAGAATGCGCAACACATTCAGGCCATGGCGCTGAAGATCCAATCCCGTAGGAATGTTATGAAACTCGATAAAAAGCAGGCCATTGCCCGCAGAAACCAGGAACTCGGCGGTGCTGTGCTTGGCGTCAACAACTGCCACTTCGCCGAACTGAACCGTAACCGCAACATCTGGTGGTTCGACCTCCCGGTGACGCGCCTTGCAATCGGTCAGTACGAGTGGATTCACCTGCTGATGCACACCCCGGACACCGACGAACTGCTGCACCTGAAAGTGCCGACCGTGTTCCTGCGCGAGAAGCTCGAAGGCGACTGATACCCCGCCATCGCCAGCAAGCCGGCTCCTACAGGTCGTCTACCTGTGTCAGGCGTCAACAAAAAGCCCCGCATCGGCGGGGCTTCTTGTTTTACGCGGTGGCTTTCTTCGCGTTGATCTTCTTCAGCTCTTCATCGCGCAGTTCACGACGCAGGATCTTGCCGACGTTGGTGGTCGGCAGTGCATCGCGAAACTCCACGGAACGCGGGACCTTGTAGCCGGTGACGTTGGCGCGCATGTGCTCCATCACCTGTTCCTTGGTCAGGGTCACGCCCGGCTTGGCAACGATGAAAATCTTGATCGCCTCGCCCGACTTCTCGTCCGGTACACCGATGGCCGCGCATTGCAGCACACCCGGCAGGGTAGCCAGCACGTCTTCGAGTTCGTTCGGATACACGTTGAAACCGGACACCAGGATCATGTCTTTCTTGCGATCGACAATACGCATGTAGCCATCGGGCTGGATCAGCGCGATGTCACCGGTCTTCAACCAGCCTTCGCTGTCGAGGATCTCATCGGTGGCCTCCTGGCGCTGCCAGTAGCCTTTCATGACCTGTGGGCCTTTCACGCACAGCTCGCCGATTTCGCCCATCGGTTGCTCGACACCGGCATCATTGATCACTTTGCACAGGGTCGACGGCACCGGAATGCCGATGGTGCCGATCTGGATATTCTGGATCGGGTTGACTGTCGCCACCGGGCTGGTTTCGGTCATGCCGTAACCTTCGCAGATGGCGCAACCGGTCACCGCTTTCCAGCGCTCGGCCGCGGCCAATTGCAGGGCCATGCCGCCCGACAAGGTGACTTTCAGCGCGGAGAAGTCCAGTTTGCGGAAGCCTTCGTTGTTGCACAGGGCTACGAATAGAGTGTTRAGACCGACGAAGCCGCTGAACTTCCACTTCGACAGTTCCTTGACCATCGCCGGCAGGTCACGCGGGTTGCTGATCAGGATGTTGTGGTTGCCGATCAGCATCATCGCCATGCAATGAAAGGTGAACGCATAGATGTGATACAGCGGCAGCGGTGTGATCAGGATCTCGCAACCTTCATTGAGGTTGGAACCCATCAGCGCCTTGCACTGCAGCATGTTCGCCACCAGGTTGCGGTGGGTCAGCATCGCGCCCTTGGCCACGCCGGTGGTGCCGCCGGTGTATTGCAGCACCGCGACATCGCCGCTGGCCGGGTTGGCTTCCGCCACTGGCTGGCCCAGGCCCTTGCTCAGCACTTCATTGAACTTGACGGCTTTTGGCAAGTGATAGGCCGGCACCATCTTCTTCACGTACTTGATGACGCTGTTGATCAGCAGACGCTTGAGCGGCGGCAGCAGGTCGGCGACTTCGGTGACGATCACGTGCTTGACGCCGGTTTTCGGCACCACGGTTTCTGCCAGGTGCGCCATATTGGCCAGGCAGACCAGGGCCTTGGCACCGGAGTCGTTGAATTGGTGTTCCATTTCCCGCGCGGTGTACAGCGGGTTGGTGTTGACCACGATCAGCCCGGCGCGGATCGCGCCGAAGACGGCTACCGGGTACTGCAACACGTTGGGCAGTTGCACGGCGATTCGATCGCCAGGCTGCAAGTCGGTATGCTGTTGCAGGTAAGCGGCAAACGCACCGGACAATTCGTACAGTTCACCGTAGGTGAGTGTCTTGCCCAGGTTGCTGAATGCCGGCTTGTTGGCGAAGCGTTGGCAGGATTGCTTCAACACTGCCTGAATATTCGGATACTCGTCTGGATTGATATCAGCAGCAATCCCAGCTGGGTACTTATCCTTCCAAAAGTCTTCGATCATGGAAGCCCACTCCTCAGCAACGCGAATTCAGCACCGCATTTGATGCGATTATTATTGGTGTTTGGTCATTGGTGAATCTGGCTGATAGAAGGCCGAGAAGTCACAAAGCGCGCCGAGAGTAGCAGCTTTGCCAGGGGTCGACCAGAGCCAAAAGCGGCCTCTACGGTCACGATTGTGACTCAAGACTATCGATTGGTCATTTTAGAGCAAAAATTCTATACATCCCCGAAAGCCCCGAAAATCGGGGCTTTCGCGCTAAAACTGTAGGAGCGAGCTTGTTCCGGGCGGCGTTCCGACGAAAAACGTCCGGACAACGCGATCATTCAAACAGGGCGCGTTATCGTTGACGTCCATCGCGAGCGAGCTCGCTCCTACAGGGATCAGCCATTCATCGATCAGGCGATATCCCGCAACTCCCGCCGCAGGATCTTGCCCACCGGCGTCATCGGCAACGACTCACGCAGCACGATGTGCTTCGGTACCTTGTACGCCGTGAAATTCTCCTTGCAGTAAGCCTTCAACTCTTCAAGGCTGACCCCAGCTTCACGGGCCACCACAAACAGCTTCACCGCCTCCCCCGACCGCTCGTCGGGCACACCGATGACCGCACAGTTGGCGACTTTCGGGTGGGCCATCACCACGACTTCGATCTCGTTCGGGTACAC
>NZ_JBGCUL010000169.1:0-7274 GCF_054177685.1 Pseudomonas sp. P5_A2_2 | reverse complement strand
GTTGTTGGCTTGTCCTACGTCGAAGGTCAGGAATTCGTCTGGCTATGCCTCTGCGCCTGCGTTTTTATATGTCGACAGACAGTTGCTTTTAACGAAACCAGGATGGCAAAGGAGTGTCAGCGTTATGGTTTATGAACGGCAAGAAGAGGGGCGATACGGTTCGCACAGGGATGTAAGGGTCGATCCGTTTGTTCGTGAGTTCGATATGGGGCTGGCCCAGCCCTTGTCCCGCTCGGTGCGATTGAATGGCTTCGCCACCTGTTTGCGGCTTGAACAGGTTTATTGGGATATTTTGGGAGAGATGGCCCGGGCCAATGGTTGCTCGGTCAGTAGTCTGTTATCTCACGTGGATCGCGAAGTTCACTTGCGTCACGGTGGGGTAAAGAACTTCAGTGGATTGGTGCGGGTTGTCTGTGTTGTGCACAGTCTCAAGGAAGGGGGTTGCACCGTCACGGCCTAGCCCAGGGCGGCGAAAGCAGCAGAGTGTCGGTCTGTGCAGTCTTACGGCTGCACAGGCCGCATTTAATGGATATAATCCCGCTCTTTGCCGCAAAACCCTGCGTATGCGGTAGCAATCTGATCGCCGAGACAACCTCCATGCCGATGTACGATTATCAATGTGCTTCCTGTGGTCATCAGTTGGAAGCCATTCAAAAGATCAGCGATGCACCGCTGGTCGACTGCCCTGCCTGTCAGGCGCCGGAGCTTAAAAAGTTACTGTCCATGCCTGGCTTCCGCCTCAGCGGCACGGGTTGGTACGAAACCGATTTCAAGACCGGTTCCAAGAAGAACCTGGCCGGCGGCGACAAAGCTGACTAAGGTCTGGAACCTGAGTTGAACGACACGCGTGCTCTTGCATCACCCGGCGACTTTTTTAAAGGCGGGGCTGCTGTAGGATCTCCACCGAATTTCGAATTACGAGAAGTGAAACCACGACCATGATGCGCAGCCATTATTGCGGCCAACTGAACGAAAGCCTGGACGGCCAGGAAATTACCCTTTGCGGATGGGTCCATCGTCGCCGTGACCACGGTGGGGTGATTTTCCTCGATATCCGTGATCGTGATGGTCTGGCCCAGGTCGTGTTCGATCCGGACCGCGCTGAAACCTTCGCCGCAGCCGATCGCGTGCGCAGCGAGTACGTCGTCAAGATCACCGGCAAGGTTCGCCTGCGTCCGGCCGGTGCGACCAACGCCAACATGGCGTCGGGCATGATCGAAGTCTTGGGTTACGAGCTGGAAGTGCTGAACGAATCGGAAACCCCGCCGTTCCCGTTGAACGAGTTCTCCGACGTCGGCGAAGAAACCCGCCTGCGCTATCGCTTCCTCGACCTGCGTCGCCCGGAAATGGCCGAGAAGCTGCGTCTGCGTTCGCGCATGACCACCAGCATCCGCCGCTTCCTGGACGAGAACGGCTTCCTCGACGTCGAGACGCCGATCCTGACCCGTGCCACCCCGGAAGGCGCGCGCGACTACCTGGTGCCGAGCCGTACTCATGCCGGTTCGTTCTTCGCCCTGCCGCAATCGCCGCAGCTGTTCAAGCAACTGCTGATGGTGGCCGGCTTCGACCGCTACTACCAGATCGCCAAGTGCTTCCGTGACGAAGACCTGCGGGCCGACCGTCAGCCGGAATTCACCCAGATCGACATCGAGACCAGCTTCCTCGATGAAAAAGAGATCATGGGTCTGACCGAGCAAATGATCCGCAACCTGTTCAAGGAAGTGCTGGATCTGGAATTCGGCGATTTCCCGCACATGACCTTCGAAGAAGCCATGCGCCGCTACGGTTCCGACAAGCCAGACCTGCGTAACCCTTTGGAACTGGTGGACGTGGCCGATCAGCTCAAGGAAGTCGACTTCAAGGTGTTCAGCGGCCCGGCCAACGACCCGAAATGCCGCATCGCCGCCTTGCGCGTACCTGGCGGGGCGAGCATGCCGCGCAAGCAGATCGACGATTACACCAAATTCGTCGGCATCTACGGTGCCAAGGGCCTGGCGTACATCAAGGTCAACGAGCGCGCTGCCGGTGTTGAAGGCCTGCAATCGCCGATCGTGAAAAACATCCCTGAGGCCAACCTCAACGTGATCCTCGATCGCGTCGGTGCGGTCGACGGCGACATCGTGTTCTTCGGTGCCGACAAGGCGAAGATCGTCAGCGAAGCCCTGGGCGCGCTGCGGATCAAACTGGGCCACGACCTGGACCTGCTGACCTGCAAGTGGGCGCCAATGTGGGTCGTCGACTTCCCGATGTTCGAAGAAAACGATGACGGCAGCTTCACCGCCTTGCACCACCCGTTCACCGCACCGAAGTGCACCCCGCAAGAGCTGGAAGCCAACCCGGCTGGCGCTCTGTCCCGTGCCTACGACATGGTGTTGAACGGTACCGAACTGGGTGGCGGTTCGATCCGTATCCACCGTAAAGAAATGCAACAGTCGGTGTTCCGTCTGCTGGGCATCAACGAAGCGGAACAGGAAGAGAAATTCGGCTTCCTGCTCGACGCCCTGAAATACGGCGCGCCGCCGCACGGTGGCCTGGCCTTCGGTCTGGACCGTCTGGTGATGCTGATGACCGGCGCCCAGTCGATCCGTGAAGTGATCGCCTTCCCGAAAACCCAGAGCGCGGCGGATGTCATGACCCAGGCGCCGGGCCAGGTGGATGCCAAGGCATTGCGCGAGCTGCACATTCGTCTGCGTGAAACGCCTAAGGCCGAGTAAGGTTGACCTGAAGGGCGCATCTGCGGATGCGCCCTTTCTTTATAGTTAGAGCTGTTCAAGACTATTGTTTGTCGGCCGGCGCGATGCAGCGCAGCGGGCAATGTTTCAAAGAGAATTCGGAGCGAGTTATGGCAGGTCATTCCAAGTGGGCGAATATCAAGCACCGCAAAGAACGTCAGGATGCCAAGAGGGGCAAGATCTTCACCAAGTGGATTCGTGAGCTGACCGTCGCTGCCCGTCAGGGTGGTGGTGATCCTGGCTCCAACCCGCGTCTGCGCCTGGCTCTGGACAAGGCCCTGGGTGCCAACATGAGTCGCGACATCATCGATCGTGCTGTCGCCCGCGGTACCGGCGCTGCCGACACGGACGACGTGGTCGAGTTGACCTACGAAGGTTACGGTCCGGGCGGCGTGGCGGTGATGGTCGAATGCATGACCGACAACCGTAATCGCACCGCAGCCGCCGTTCGTCACGCGTTCAGCAAGTGCGGTGGCAACCTCGGGACTGATGGTTCGGTAGCCTATCTGTTCGAACGCAAGGGGCAGATCTCCTTCACGGCCGGCGTTGACGAAGATGCACTGATGGAAGCGGCCATGGAAGCCGACGCTGATGACGTGGTGACCAACGAAGACGGTTCTATCGACGTTTTCACCTCGTTTGCCGGGTTCTATTCCGTGCGTAACGCACTGGAAGCGGCGGGTTTCAAAGGTGATGACGCGGAAATCGTCATGTTGCCGACCACCAGCGCCGAACTCGATCTGGAAGGCGCCGAGAAAGTCCTCAAGCTGATCGATATGCTCGAAGATCTGGACGACGTGCAAAACGTCTATTCCAACGCGGAGATYCCGGAGTCGGTGGCCGCACAGCTCGGTTAAGGGCAACTAAGATCCACTGTGGGAGCTGGCTTGCCAGCGATGGCGTCGGCACATTGAACAATGATGGTGCCTGACACTCCGTCGTCGCTGGCAAGCCAGCTCTCACAGTGGTTATTTGCTGTATTGAAATTCGTGCCTTTACTGACTCCGCAGGCGTTATGACTTTAATTCTTGGTATCGACCCCGGTTCGCGCATCACCGGTTACGGTGTGGTTCGTGATACCGGCCGTGGCTGTGAGTACGTCGCCTCCGGTTGTATCCGCACCGGCGCCGGCGAGCTGCATGAGCGACTGCAGATTGTCTATCGCGGGGTGCGGGAGATCATTCAGACTTACCATCCGGTGACCATGGGGATCGAAAAGGTGTTCATGGCCCGTAACGCCGATTCCGCCCTGAAACTGGGGCAGGCCCGTGGCGCCGCGATCGTGGCAGGTGCCGAGGAAAGCCTGGAAATTGCCGAATACACCGCAACCCAGGTCAAGCAGGCGGTCGTGGGCACCGGTGCGGCCAACAAGGAGCAGGTGCAAATGATGGTCATGCACATGCTCAAGCTCACCAGCAAGCCGCAGATCGATGCCTCGGACGCCCTGGCCATTGCCATCTGCCATGCTCATACCCGTTCCAGCCTGCTGCCCCATGGCCTGGGAGCTGCACGCAGTCGTGGCGGGCGCCTGCGTCTCTGATAGCATCAGCAATCATTTTTATGGAGTGGGGGCGTTTCGCCTGGGTTGTCGGCGGCATTCCCTCGCTCTATCAGTCGCTGGCCCAGAGCTGGCCAACGCTCAAGGATTTGTAACGTGATTGGACGTTTGCGCGGCACCCTGGCTGAGAAGCAGCCTCCGCATCTGATTCTGGATGTAAATGGCCTGGGCTATGAACTCGAAGTGCCCATGACGACCCTTTACCGCTTACCGTCGGTCGGTGAGCCGCTGACCTTGCACACCCATTTGGTCGTGCGCGAAGACGCACAGTTGCTCTATGGTTTTGTCGGCAAGCGTGAGCGCGACTTTTTTCGCGAGTTGATCCGCCTCAATGGTGTCGGGCCGAAACTGGCGCTGGCCTTGATGTCGAGCCTGGAAGTCGACGAACTGGTTCGTTGCGTACAGTCCCAGGACACGTCGGCGCTGACCAAGGTCCCGGGTGTCGGCAAGAAAACCGCCGAACGCTTGCTGGTGGAGCTCAAGGATCGCTTCAAGGCCTGGGAAACCGTACCGGCCATGTTCGCCCTGGTGCCGAACCAGCCGGATGGGCCGGCCCCGGTGAACACTGCTGAAAACGACGCGGTCAGCGCGCTGATTTCCCTGGGCTACAAGCCGCAGGAAGCCAGCAAGGCGATTTCTGCAATCAAAGAGAAAGGTTTGAGCAGCGAAGACATGATCCGCCGCGCCTTGAAGGGAATGATCTAAGTGATTGAAGCTGATCGTCTGATCGCTGCCGCGCACAGTCCGCGTGAGCGCGAAGAAGTCCAGGACCGGGCGATTCGCCCAGTCAGCCTGGCCGAATACATTGGCCAGCCGACCGTTCGCGAGCAGATGGAGTTGTTCATTCAAGCCGCTCGCGGTCGTAACGAATCCCTGGATCACACGCTGATCTTCGGGCCGCCGGGCTTGGGCAAGACCACCCTTGCCAACATCATCGCCCAGGAAATGGGCGTATCGATCAAGAGCACCTCGGGGCCGGTGCTGGAGCGCCCCGGTGACCTGGCGGCGCTGTTGACCAACCTTGAGCCTCACGATGTGCTGTTTATCGACGAAATCCATCGCCTGTCGCCCATCGTTGAAGAAGTGCTGTACCCGGCCATGGAGGATTTCCAGCTCGACATCATGATTGGTGAGGGCCCGGCCGCGCGTTCGATCAAGCTGGATCTGCCGCCGTTCACCCTGGTGGGCGCAACAACGCGGGCGGGGATGCTCACCAATCCGTTGCGTGACCGTTTCGGTATCGTCCAGCGTCTTGAGTTCTACAATACCGCCGACCTGTCGACGATTGTCAGTCGTTCGGCGAGCATCCTCGGTTTGCCGCTGGACCCGGAAGGCGCCTTCGAAATCGCCCGCCGTGCCCGTGGCACCCCGCGGATCGCCAACAGGCTGCTGCGCCGGGTGCGCGATTTCGCCGAAGTTCGCGCCAAGGGGCATATCACCAAGCCGATTGCCGACCTGGCGCTGAATCTGCTGGACGTCGACGAACGTGGTTTCGATCACCAGGACCGGCGTCTGTTGTTGACCATGATCGAGAAGTTCGACGGTGGGCCAGTCGGGGTCGACAGCCTGGCCGCCGCCATCAGCGAAGAGCGTCACACCATTGAAGACGTGCTGGAGCCTTACCTGATCCAGCAGGGTTACATCATGCGCACGCCTCGGGGGCGGGTGGTGACGCGGCATGCCTACCTGCATTTCGGTTTAAACATTCCGTCACGATTGGGCGAAATGCCCGTGGCAGACGAGTTTCTCGACGCTGCTGACGATTAATTAACATTGCGTGCTGATTTTTTCGGGCAATGTAGGGTCCCAGGACCGTACTTTCACGTGAAAGCCACAGAACAATGAAAAACAGTTGCCATGCCGGATTGGCAACCTGAGGAGTAAGCACTAGAGTATGCGCGCGCAAAACGGGCTTGAGCCTTTCGCACATCGCTGTCGCGTTTATTACGAGGACACCGATGCGGGGGGCATCGTGTATTACGTTAATTACCTCAAGTTTATGGAACGGGCTCGAACCGAGCGGCTACGAGATCTGGGCTTTGCCCAATCGCAGCTGGCAGGGGAGGACCTGTTGTTCGTCGTGCATTCCAGCGAAGCGCGCTACCACGCGCCGGCGCGACTGGATGACGAACTGCTGGTAAGCGCTGAAGTAATCGAATTGAACCGTGCCAGCCTGCGCTTCAAGCAGCAGGTCAGGCGGGCAACGGATAATGCACTGCTCTGCGAAGGGCAGTTTCTGGTGGCCTGTGTGCGCACTGAAAGTTTGAAACCCCGGGCCATTCCCGAAGCTCTACGAGCGGCCTTTGCCGACGTGAGCGGCGCGGGTACACACTCAAAGCAGGAGATAAAGCGTGGAAGCTAACGTCGTCGACCATTCCTCCATGTGGAGCCTGGTCAGCAATGCCAGTATCGTGGTGCAACTGGTAATGCTGATCCTGGTAGCCGCATCGGTGACCTCGTGGATCATGATCTTTCAGCGCAGCAACCTGCTGCGCGCCGGTCGACGTGCCCTGGAGAGCTTTGAAGAGCGCTTCTGGTCGGGTATCGACCTGTCCAAGCTGTACCGTCAGGCTGGCAGCAACCCGGACCCTGACTCGGGCGTCGAGCAAATCTTCCGTGCCGGTTTCAAGGAATTCTCCCGTCTGCGCCAGCAGTCGGGCGTTGATCCGGAAGCAGTCATGGAAGGTGTGGCCCGTGCCATGCGCGTCGCCATTTCCCGCGAAGAAGAAAAGCTCGAGCAGAGCCTGCCCTTCCTGGCCACTGTCGGTTCCGTCAGCCCGTACATCGGTCTGTTCGGTACCGTCTGGGGGATCATGAACTCCTTCCGTGGTCTGGCGACTGCCCAGCAAGCGACCCTGGCCACTGTGGCCCCGGGTATCGCCGAAGCACTGATCGCCACGGCGATCGGTCTGTTCGCTGCCATTCCAGCCGTTATCGCTTACAACCGTTTTGCTGCTCGCAGCGAAACCTTGCTGGGCCGCTAC
>NZ_JBGCUL010000168.1:0-7281 GCF_054177685.1 Pseudomonas sp. P5_A2_2 | reverse complement strand
GTAGCGGGTGTACTGGCTGATCTTGCGACGGCCAGCTTCACCTTCCTTCTTCAACTGCTCCAGCTGCGGGCTGACGGCGGTCATCAGTTGCATGATGATCGATGCCGAGATGTACGGCATGATCCCCAGTGCAAAGATGCTCATCCGTTCCAGCGCGCCGCCGGAAAACATGTTGAACAAGCTAAGAATGGTCCCCTCATTCTGTCGAAACAGGTCCGCGAGTCGGTCCGGGTTGATACCTGGAACCGGGATGTGTGCGCCTATTCGGTAGACGATAATCGCCAGGAACAGAAAACGCAGACGAGCCCAGAGTTCAGACATACCGCCTTTGCCGAGCGCAGAGAGAGCACCTTGCTTAGCCATTTATTCCTCGAACTTGCCGCCAGCTGCTTCGATAGCCGCACGCGCACCTTTGGTGGCGCCGATTCCCTTGCCGATAGTGACAGCGCGAGTCACTTCACCGGACAGCATGATTTTCACACGCTGTACGTTGACGTTGATCACGTTGGCATCTTTCAGGGACTGCACGGTGACGATGTCGCCTTCCACTTTAGCCAGCTCGGACAGACGCACTTCTGCGCGGTCCATGGCTTTCAGGGAAACGAAACCGAACTTCGGCAGGCGACGATGCAGCGGCTGTTGACCGCCTTCAAAGCCTGGAGCAATGGTGCCACCGGAGCGGGAGGTCTGACCTTTGTGACCACGGCCACCAGTCTTACCCAAACCGCTACCGATACCACGGCCCGGACGATGCTTTTCGCGACGGGAACCCGGCGCTGGACTCAGATCATTGAGTTTCATCGATTAACCCTCGACACGCAGCATGTAGTAAGCCTTGTTGATCATCCCGCGATTCTCGGGAGTATCCTGGACTTCTACAGTGTGACCGATGCGACGCAGACCCAGACCCTTAACGCACAGTTTKTGGTTAGGGATGCGGCCGGTCATGCTTTTGATCAGCGTTACTTTTACGGTAGCCATGATCAGAAGATCTCCTTGACGCTTTTGCCACGCTTGGCGGCAATGGATTCAGGAGACTGCATTGCTTTCAAACCCTTGAAAGTGGCGTGAACCACGTTTACCGGGTTAGTCGAGCCGTAGCACTTGGCCAGAACGTTCTGAACGCCAGCAACTTCGAGGACAGCACGCATAGCGCCGCCAGCGATGATACCGGTACCTTCAGAAGCAGGCTGCATGTACACCTTCGAAGCGCCGTGAGCGGACTTCATTGCGTACTGCAGAGTGGTGCCGTTCAGATCAACCTGGATCATGTTGCGGCGAGCAGCTTCCATTGCCTTCTGGATCGCAGCAGGCACTTCACGCGACTTGCCACGGCCGAAGCCAACACGGCCCTTACCATCACCAACCACGGTCAACGCGGTGAAAGTGAAGATACGGCCGCCTTTAACGGTTTTGGCTACGCGGTTAACTTGAACCAGCTTCTCGATGTAGCCTTCGTCGCGCTTTTGGTCGTTATTTGACATAACTTAGAACTCCAGCCCAGCTTCACGAGCAGCATCAGCCAGCGCTTTAACGCGGCCGTGGTACTTGAAGCCAGAGCGGTCGAAAGCCACTTGCGAGACGCCAGCGGCCTTAGCACGCGTAGCGACCAGCTGGCCAACCTTAGTGGCCGCGTCGATGTTGCCGGTGGCACCATCACGCAGTTCTTTATCCAAAGTCGAGGCGCTCGCCAGGACTTTGTTGCCGTCGGCCGAAATGACCTGGGCGTAGATGTGCTGCGAAGAGCGGAACACGCAGAGACGCACGACTTCGAGTTCGTGCATTTTCAGGCGTGCTTTGCGAGCGCGACGCAGTCGAGTAACTTTTTTGTCGGTCATTTGCTATGCCCTACTTCTTCTTGGCTTCTTTACGACGGACGACTTCGTCCGCGTAGCGCACACCTTTGCCTTTGTACGGCTCTGGTGGACGGAAGTCGCGGATCTCGGCGGCCACTTGACCTACCAGCTGCTTGTCGATGCCCTTGATCAGGATATCGGTCTGGCTAGGAGTCTCAGCGGTGATGCCTTCCGGCAGTTCGTAATCCACTGGGTGCGAGAAGCCAAGAGCCAGGTTCAGCACTGTGCCTTTTGCTTGCGCTTTGTAACCAACACCGACCAGCTGGAGCTTGCGCTCGAAGCCTTGGCTTACGCCTTGGACCATGTTGTTTACCAACGCACGAGTGGTACCAGCCATTGCGCGAGTCTGTTGATCGCCATTGCGAGCAGCGAAACGCAGCTCACCAGCTTCTTCAACGATCTCAACGGACGAATGGATGTTCAGTTCAAGAGTACCCTTGGCACCCTTCACCGAAAGCTGTTGGCCTGCGAATTTTACTTCGACACCGGCTGGCAGCTTAACGGGGTTCTTAGCGACGCGAGACATGCTTATCCCCCCTTAGAACACAGTGCAAAGAACTTCGCCGCCGACACCGGCAGCGCGCGCAGCACGATCCGTCATCACACCTTTGTTGGTGGAGACGATAGACACACCGAGACCGCCACGAACTTTTGGCAGATCATCGACGGACTTGTACTGACGCAGGCCTGGACGGCTAACGCGCTTCACTTCTTCGATAACCGGACGGCCTTCGAAGTACTTCAGCTCGATGGACAGCAGTGGTTTGATTTCGCTGCTGATCTGATAACCCGCAATGTAACCTTCGTCCTTCAGGACTTTGGCAACAGCTACCTTCAACGTGGAAGATGGCATGCTTACGACGGACTTTTCAGCCATCTGGGCATTACGGATACGAGTTAGCATGTCCGCTAACGGGTCCTGCATACTCATGGGCTAGACGCTCCTAATACAAAAAAATTAGCCTTGCGGCTATTACGTGTCGCCGAGAATCTCCGAGCATGAAAAACACGGGCTCAGGCGAGCCGGGTATTCTAGACACACCCCAGAAATGAATCAAGCCCCAAAAGGGGCTTGATCCAGATTCAAGGCCACCGGTGGTCAGGATCTTGCGAACCTTTCCACCGAGACTTTGAAAGTACTTACCAGCTGGCTTTAACCAGACCCGGTACGTCACCACGCATGGCAGCTTCACGCAGCTTGTTACGGCCGAGGCCGAACTTGCGGTAAACGCCGTGTGGACGACCGGTCAGGCGGCAGCGGTTACGCATGCGCGAAGCGCTTGCGTCACGTGGCTGCTTCTGCAGGGCTACTGTAGCTTCCCAACGCGCTTCTGGACTTGCGTTCAGATCAACGATGATAGCTTTCAGTGCTGCACGCTTCTTGGCGTACTTGGCAACCGTGAGCTGACGCTTCAGCTCGCGGTTTTTCATGCTCATCTTGGCCATGGTCCTACTCCAATCAGTTGCGGAACGGGAATTTGAACGCACGCAGCAGAGCGCGGCCTTCATCATCGTTCTTGGCAGTGGTGGTCAGGGTGATGTCCAGACCGCGGAGAGCATCGATCTTGTCGTAGTCGATTTCCGGGAAGATGATCTGCTCTTTCACGCCCATGCTGTAGTTACCACGACCATCGAAGGACTTGGCATTCAGGCCGCGGAAGTCGCGAACCCGAGGCAGGGAGATCGACAGCAGACGATCCAGGAACTCGTACATACGCTCACGGCGCAGGGTCACTTTGACGCCGATCGGCCAACCTTCACGGACTTTAAAGCCAGCGATGGATTTGCGAGCGTAGGTCACAACGACTTTCTGGCCGGTGATCTTTTCCAGGTCAGCAACAGCGTGCTCGATGACTTTTTTGTCGCCGATCGCTTCGCCCAGACCCATGTTCAGGGTGATTTTGGTAACGCGCGGAACTTCCATCACGTTCGAAAGCTTAAGTTCTTCCTTAAGTTTCGGAGCAATTTCCTTCCGGTAAATCTCTTTTAGTCGTGCCATGGTCTCATCTACCTAGCAGTGTTCAAGCATCAACCGCTTTTTGGGTCGACTTGAAGACACGAATTTTCTTGCCGTCTTCTACTTTGAAACCAACGCGGTCAGCCTTGTTGGTTTCGCCGTTGAAAATGGCGACGTTAGAAGCATCCAGTGGAGCTTCTTTTTCGACGATACCGCCCTGCACGCCCGACATCGGGTTAGGCTTGGTATGACGCTTGACCAGGTTCAGACCACCAATAACCAAACGGTTGTTAGCGAGAACCTTAAGCACCTTACCGCGCTTACCTTTGTCTTTGCCGGCGATCACGATGATCTCGTCGTCACGACGAATCTTTTGCATGTCGGATCTCCTTACAGCACTTCTGGGGCGAGCGAGACGATCTTCATGAACTTCTCAGTACGAAGTTCACGGGTCACTGGCCCAAAGATACGGGTGCCGATCGGCTCTTGCTTGTTGTTCAGAAGAACAGCAGCGTTGCCATCAAAGCGGATAATGGAGCCATCAGCACGACGTACGCCGTGACGAGTGCGGACTACAACAGCAGTCATCACTTGGCCTTTTTTCACTTTACCGCGAGGAATTGCTTCCTTGACGGTAACTTTGATGATGTCACCGATACCAGCGTAACGACGATGGGAGCCACCCAGCACCTTGATGCACATAACGCGGCGAGCGCCGCTGTTATCGGCCACATCGAGCATGGATTGAGTCTGAATCATATAATTTCTCCGACCCCTAGTCCTTAGACTTCCACAGCGCGTTCGAGAACATCAACCAGCGCCCAAGACTTGGTCTTGGCCAAAGGACGAGTTTCACGAATAGTGACTTTGTCGCCGATGTGGCACTGATTGGTTTCGTCGTGCGCGTGCAGCTTAGTCGAACGCTTAACGTATTTACCGTAGATCGGGTGCTTAACGCGACGCTCGATCAGAACGGTGATGGTTTTGTCCATCTTGTCGCTGACAACACGGCCAGTCAGCGTACGGACAGTTTTTTCGGCTTCAGCCATGATTACTTACCTGCCTGCTGGTTGAGCACAGTCTTCACGCGAGCGATGTCACGCTTAACTTGCGAGAGCAGATGAGACTGCCCCAACTGGCCAGTTGCTTTCTGCATACGCAGATTGAACTGGTCGCGCAGCAAGCCGAGCAGTTGCTCGTTCAGCTGCTGTGCGGATTTTTCACGAAGTTCATTCGCTTTCATCACATCACCGTCCGTTTAACAAAGGAGGTGGCGAGCGGCAGCTTTGCAGCAGCCAGGGCGAAAGCCTCACGCGCCAGCTCTTCAGAAACACCCTCGATTTCATACAGGACTTTGCCTGGCTGAATCTGGGCAACCCAGTATTCGACGTTACCCTTACCTTTACCCATCCGAACTTCGAGTGGCTTCTTGGAAATAGGCTTGTCCGGGAATACACGGATCCAGATCTTGCCGCCACGTTTTACGTGACGGGTCAGAGCACGACGCGCTGACTCGATCTGACGAGCGGTGAGACGACCACGAGCAACAGACTTCAGCGCGAACTCGCCGAAGCTGACTTTGCTACCGCGCAATGCCAGGCCACGGTTGTGACCAGTCATTTGCTTGCGGAACTTCGTACGCTTTGGTTGCAACATTTGGCGTACCCCTTACTTAGCAGCTTTTTTACGAGGCGCTGGTGCTTGTGGTTTCAGTTCTTCTTGGCGACCACCAATTACTTCGCCTTTGAAGATCCAAACCTTTACACCGATCACACCGTAGGTGGTGTGAGCTTCGTAGTTGGCATAGTCGATGTCGGCACGCAGGGTGTGCAATGGCACACGACCTTCGCGATACCATTCAGTACGTGCGATTTCAGCACCGCCGAGACGACCGCTCACTTGGATTTTGATGCCTTTGGCACCAATGCGCATGGCGTTCTGTACGGCGCGCTTCATAGCACGACGGAACATTACGCGACGCTCCAGCTGCTGAGCTACGCTCTGCGCAACCAGCATACCGTCGAGTTCCGGCTTGCGGATCTCTTCGATATTGATGTGCACAGGCACACCCATTTGCTTGGTCAGGTCCTGACGCAGTTTCTCAACATCTTCACCTTTCTTCCCGATAACGATACCTGGACGAGCGGTGTGGATGGTGATACGTGCAGTTTGGGCCGGACGATGGATATCGATACGGCTTACGGACGCGCTTTTTAGTTTGTCTTGGAGATACTCACGCACCTTCAGATCTGCGAGCAAATAGTCCGCATAAGTCCGACCGTCTGCGTACCAGACGGAGGTGTGCTCCTTGACGATTCCCAGGCGAATGCCAATGGGATGTACTTTCTGACCCATCTCTTCGACTCCGTTACTTGTCAGCAACCTTGACAGTGATATGGCAAGACCGCTTGACGATGCGATCAGCACGGCCTTTGGCACGTGGCATGATGCGCTTCAGCGAACGCCCTTCGTTGACGAAAACAGTGCTGACCTTCAGGTCATCAACGTCTGCGCCTTCGTTATGCTCGGCGTTGGCTACGGCCGACTCCAGCACTTTCTTCATGATCTCGGCGGCTTTCTTACTGCTGAAAGCCAACAGGTTGAGCGCTTCGCCCACCTTCTTCCCGCGGATCTGGTCGGCGACCAAGCGGGCTTTCTGGGCGGAGATTCGAGCGCCCGACAACTTAGCGGCTACTTCCATTTCCTAACCCCTTAACGCTTGGCTTTCTTGTCTGCCACGTGCCCGCGATAAGTGCGGGTACCGGCGAACTCGCCCAGTTTGTGGCCGACCATGTCTTCGTTCACGAGAACTGGGACGTGCTGACGACCGTTGTGTACTGCGATGGTCAGACCGACCATTTGTGGCAGGATCATCGAACGACGCGACCAGGTTTTCACCGGTTTGCGATCGTTCTTTTCCGCCGCCACTTCGATCTTCTTCAGTAGGTGAAGATCGATAAAAGGACCTTTTTTCAGAGAACGTGGCACTGTCGTATCCCTCTATTTACTTGCGACGACGGACGATCATTTTGTCGGTACGCTTATTACCACGAGTCTTCGCGCCCTTAGTCGGGAAGCCCCATGGCGATACCGGATGACGACCACCAGAGGTACGACCTTCACCACCACCATGTGGGTGGTCAACCGGGTTCATGGCAACACCACGAACGGTTGGGCGAACGCCACGCCAGCGTTTGGCACCAGCTTTACCCAGCGAACGCAGGCTGTGCTCGGAGTTCGAGACTTCGCCCAGGGTCGCACGGCATTCAGCCAGGACTTTACGCATTTCACCGGAACGCAGACGCAGGGTCACGTAAACGCCTTCACGAGCGATCAGCTGAGCCGAAGCACCAGCGGAACGAGCGATCTGTGCGCCTTTACCCGGCTTCAGTTCGATGCCGTGTACGGTGGAACCGACTGGAATGTTGCGCAGTTGCAGAGCGTTGCCTGGCTTGATAGGAGACAGTC
>NZ_JBGCUL010000167.1:0-7282 GCF_054177685.1 Pseudomonas sp. P5_A2_2 | reverse complement strand
GCCCGGTATTGCGCATCAGGAACTCCAGCAGTTTGTACTCGGTGGGCAACAGCGTCAGCAGTTGACCGTCGCGGCTGGCTTCGTGGCTGATCAGGTTCAGCTCCAGATCCGCCACCCGCAGCGTGGTGGCCTGGGCGGTGACAGTGTTCTGCCGGCGCAGCAGGACTTCGACCCGGGCGGCCATTTCATCGGTGGCGAAGGGTTTGGTCAGGTAGTCGTCGCCGCCGGCGCGCAAGCCGCGCACGCGTTCATCGACATCGGACAGCGCGCTGATCATCAGGATCGGCGTGGCCACGCCCATGGTCCGCAGCGTGGTGACAATCGCCAGGCCATCGAGCCCGGGCAACATGCGGTCGAGTGTGATCAGGTCATAGTTGCCGCTGACCGCACGCTCCAGCCCTTCGCGGCCATTGTCGACCCAGTCGACGTCGAGGCCGTGGCTACTCAGTTCAGCGACAATTTCCCGGGCGGTCACGGCGTCGTCTTCGATGGTCAAGATGCGGGTCATAGGGCTGGCCTGATAAGCAGTTCATTACGAAGTTGCGAACATTTTGCCAAGAATTGCCCGCGACTTAATAAATTAACTTTCATCTGGCTCGCGATAGCGGGCTGACAGGCAATTCATGTGTCGACTGACACGACGCCATCGCGAGCAAGCTCGCTCCCACAATGGATTGATGTCGAGCACAAAATCCGCGTACGACGAAAATTACTGTGGGAGCGAGCTTGCTCGCGATAGCGGCAGATCAGGCGAAATGAATCGGTCAGTCAATCGGCGTACTGATAAACACCTCAAGCCCTTCGGCATACGCCGTGAACGCAGCAATCCGCGGAAACTGCGCCGCACTCACCTGATCCGGCACTACCAGATTGGTAAAGCTCCAGGCTACGGCGAGGGTAATGCCGTCCTGCTCAAGCGAACCATCAGTTTTCAGCGGCTGTTTTTCCAGCTCCCGCTCCAGCGCCGAATAGGCCGCCGTCAGCTGTCCTTCGACCCGCTGCACCCAGGGTTCAAATTGAATTTCCTCGGGCCGCAAGTTGCGCTCGTAGTAAAGCTGCACGGACTTTTCGCTGGCGGCCAGCGCCAGGCCGATCAGGCGTAACGCGCGCAAGCGCTGACCAGGCTCGACGGGCAACAGGCTGTTGCCGGCCAGGGTTTCGAGGTAGTCGATGATCAGCGTCGAATCCATCAACACCTCACCGTCATCCAGCACCAGTGTGGGCGCCTTGACCACCGGATTGATCTGCTGGAATTGTTCGAAGTGGCGGAACACCGAGACCGATTGATGTTCCAGGGTGATTCCCAGGCATTTGGCAGAAATGGCGGCGCGCCTGACATAGGGCGAATCCAGCATACCGATCAGCTTCATGGTCCTTTCCTTTATATGGCCATTTCGGGAGGGACAACCTTAGCTGAGGTTCGCAGCCCTGCAAATGACTGTGAATAATGCCCGGCGCAAGCCGTTTGTCTTCTATATACAGCCGTTCGACTGAATTTCTTGCTATAAACGCACTCCGATTACCACCTCAAAGCCTGCGGTAGAGCATTTTCAGGGCTTTGTCGGACAAATTCGCTGTCTTTTCAGTTGCTGAGGCCTCAAGTCGGCCGTAGACTGCCGCCCCTCGTAAATTGAGTGCCGGGTGGCGCTTGGAACAAACGGCGCCTTTCCGATGGCCTGCCCAGGTCTGCCGGAACGCTCCCTTATTCGCCTTAATGCACGTTTTTTTATAGAGATATCAATGACAAAGGACAAGTTGCTGGCCATGCCGGCGGATGACTACATGAATGCCGAGCAACATGCTTTTTTCTCCGAGCTGTTGCAGAACATGAAAGTCGAAACCCATGAGCGCATCGAACAGAACCGCATCGCCATCGAAAGCCTGGACACCCCGGCCGATCCGGCAGACGCGGCTTCGGTCGAAGAAGAGCGCACCTGGCTGGTGAACGCTATCGATCGCGACCAGCGCATGCTGCCTCAGTTGGAACAAGCCCTTGAGCGCATCAAGGAAGACAGCTTTGGCTGGTGCGACGACAGCGGCGAGCCGATTGGCCTCAAGCGCCTGCTGATCAGCCCGACCACCAAGTACTGCATCGAAGCTCAAGAGCGTCACGAGCAAATCGACAAGCACCAGCGTCAGGCCTGATTCTGCAAGGCAGCCCCTTTGATCCGGGCTGCCCTGAAAAGATCGCAGCCTGCGGCAGCCCCTGCGCAATTGATGCAGGGCGCTGTTGCAGGCTGCGATCTTCGTTTTCTGCCGTCTTCGATTTCCCGGTTGTTCTATTGATCTGCTGCAACGCTCACGACTAAAGGCTCATGGATAATGGCTTTATGGTGGCGTTTAATGCGAAGACAACAATTAGAAGCTTTCCGGGGTAACGATGATGACGAGAGACGGGTCTCTGGTTGCGGCAGTGCCTGCACCAGTGCTGTTGCCGAAAAACCGCTGGCTGACACCGACGCTGCAAAGCATCGCCCTGATGCTGTTGTTATGTGGCATGACGCTGGGTGACGGGTCGCTCTACCTTGGCCTGCCGCTGGCCGTATTGATTGTCTGGCTGCCTCGCCTGCGTTCGCGCGCGATCCCGCAGGCGGCTTCCCCCGACAACCCCGATGCCATTGGCGAGTTGACTCGCGATCTTTCCTACACCACCAGCCATAACGCGCTGTCAGCCGCCGGTGTGGCGTTCTCGGTTCGGCAACTGGCGGACAAACTGCAATCGCAGCTCACGGCGGCGGCACAGATCGTCAGCAACGCCGAGGTCATGATCACCACCGAACAGGCCACCTCGACGCTCAGTCGCCAGGCGCTGAGTGCCGCCAGCGAGGCTCATCAAAGTGGCGCGGTGGGGCGTACGCAACTGATCGAGTCCATCGCGCGCATGCATCAGCTCAGCCAGCGCGCCAGTAACAGCCGTGAACTGATCGAAGCTTTGAGCCTGCGCAGCGATGATATCCAGCGCGTGACCCTGGTGATTCAGTCCATCGCCAGCCAGACCAACCTGTTGGCGTTGAACGCAGCGATAGAAGCGGCGCGGGCGGGGGAGCACGGTCGCGGGTTTGCGGTGGTGGCCGACGAGGTTCGCGGGCTCGCCGCACGCACGGCGACTGCCACGGGCGAAGTGGGCGAAATGGTGGCCGATATCCAGCAACGTACCGCGCAGGTGGTGGAGCAGATCCGTCAACTATCCAGCGACCTTGATACCGGCGTCGAGCAGGTCGAACGGACGGGACAGCATCTGGAGAACATTGCCCGTCTGGCGGCCAGTGTCGAGTCCCAGGTCGGGGAAATCGCCCAGGGGGCAGACACCAACCGTGAGCAACTCGACAGCCTGTTCCACRCCATCGAGCAGATGCGCAGCGACCTGGCGGTCAGCGACCAGCAGACTCAACGCCTGGCCCAGGCGGCGGTGCAAATGGAAGGGCAAGCCGAAACCATCAGCGAGCGTCTTGCCGAGGTGGGGCTGGATGACTATCACCAGCGGGTCTATGACCTGGCGCGGGAAGGCGCGAGGCAGATTGCAGCGCGATTCGAGGCGGATATCGATGCCGGTCGAATCAGTCTCGACGATCTGTTCGACCGCAATTACCAGACTATTCCCAATACCAGCCCGGCCAAGYACCAGACGCGTTTCGACCGCTACACCGATCAGGTTCTGCCAACGATCCAGGAACCGTTGTTACCGCKTCACGAAGGATTGGTGTTTGCCATCGCCTGCACCCAGCAGGGTTATGTGCCGACCCATAACAAGGCATTCAGCCAGCCGTTGACGGGCGATGCGCAGGTCGATGCCTTGCAGAACCGGACCAAACGCAAGTTCGCTGACCGTACCGGGATCCGCTGCGGCAGCCATCAGAAGGCCGTGCTGCTGCAAACCTATACCCGTGACACCGGCGAGTTGATGCACGATCTCTCGGTGCCGATCATGCTCAAGGGCCTGCATTGGGGTGGTTTGCGCCTGGGCTACAAACCGGAAAAGCCGCGTTAGAAAACCCGGGCTGCAGGACGATTGTTACGAATTCTGCAATGAACCTGTGCAGGGTTTTGCTGTTTCCTCGTCGGAAAACTGATTAACATATCTACTAATTAGGTTGCTAATGAATTTCGAGGGGTCAGCATGCAAGGCAAAGTTGATGTCGCGGTCATGATCGGCAGCGGTGTACCCGCCAATTTGCGATCCATGGGGCGCAGGGTCTGCTGGGTGGTGTTGCTCAATGGCGAACGCCGGGGCACGGCGTTCTCCAGTCGCGATGAAGCGGAGGAATGCAAGGCTGCCTGGTTGGCGCAATTGAACGCCGAAAAACCTGGCAGCCTGCATTGAGGTGGTCAGTGCGTCTGGTGCATGCGCAGGTTCAGGTCGTCGACCACCCGCGCCCAGTCTGCGTCTTGGCTCACCGCCAACCCGACAATCAGGCTTTCAATGCACCCGCATCGACCGCGGCCTTCAACTCCCTGGCCGATTCCTGGGCCGCAACGGCGGCGATATCCGGGGTTTTGAACCAGCGATCCTTTTCGACCTGGTGATAGGTCACGGCCTTTAGCGGTGGTTTGGCGCGCATGACAATCACGGCCTGGAATTCACCGTCGATTTCTCTGGCTTCACCCCGGATAAAAAACTCGCCGATATCAAATTCCATCACGTTGCAGACTTCCCCTGGAAATACATTGTTGTTGTCAACGCAACCCGATTTTTTGCGGATCCGTTTTATTGGGCTGGCAGTATGGCAGTAGTTGCCCGTCGACGGCTGAGATAAGTCGGCGGGCAGACGAAACGTCGATGGGGTGAGTGCGGCGGGTATGTCAACAATGTGATTCAAGAAACCGGGCGAGGGCACAGGCTTCATTATGATCCGCTCGGAAACCTCTTACGCAGCCTGTCGAAATATCCTTGATATGAAAGAAGGCAATGCCTGCCATCACCACCTGAAATCGCGGGCGGGCCGGGGCATCGAGAAGCGGTTCATGGGGGCGGAACCCTATCGGGTGCAAGATCGGTGGTGTTTCCGTGTCAKGCACCAAGGGATAAGCGAAGTGAGTCAGCGTGCACATATGAAGTCCTTTTCATGGTTTTATCGACGTATGTACGTCGTTTTGGCTAGTCTCCAAGAGCATCGCTGCTCTAGAATCACCCTCACTGGCGGGGAATCGATGTTTATCTAAAGCAATTTTTTGCGGACGATATGTAGGAAGAGATTTTTTCTTGATGAGATTTTTCCCCAAAGTTGATAGTCCATGCTTTTCTGGCAGCAGAAAGGGTGTTTTCCTTCAGCCTGTGACGAACGCCAGGCAGGACGACGCGAGTGACGTTCCAGTAGTCTTCTCAAGCTTCGTGATGAGTGAGCGCACTGCTCATTCAGGACTTCAATTCGGGTTCTTTGGCGACACCTTCGGCATTGCCGCTTTTTTGGCTGTGCGTTTATTTCTCGCGCACGGCACCAATTTTCAGATGTGGGGATGTTTCCTTGGCAGTAAGTAATCTCGATATGCATGCTTTGTTCGTGCTGGGTGATTTGCGCGCAAAGCTGGTCAAGCAGTTTCAGTCACGTTTCGTTTACATCACCGAACAGAACGCTGAAGGCATCTACATTGCCGAAATCGACACCGAATCAGCCCTGGTGGTGGACGACAAGCCCGGACTCAAACTCAAGGTCGGCGATCATTTCAGCGCGTCCGTGCTGCCCAGTCGTGAAGGCGGCAAGCTGGACATCAAGTTCCGCGACATCAAGCTTACGGTTTACGGGATTGGCGATTACGCCTTCGTGACCACGGCCGACGGTCAGGGGATAGTGTTCAAGGAAGGTCACAGCGTGGTGATGGTGTTTGCCGCCTATCAACAGTTGCAGGAAGGCCTGACCAAGACCCTCAAGGCCGTGACCGCCAAAGCGGCCAAATGGCGCAAGGGCGAACTGGTGACCTTCAAGGCCAGCGAGTGATGACCCTGACCCGCGCCGATTTCCACGAACAGAACCTGGCCAGCGCTCAAGACGAAGCGCGGCGGCTGTTCGGGCAGAAGGTCATTCTRCAAGGAGCCTGGCTGAATTGGGTGGCGTCACAGCTTTACCAACTGCAACCGGCGGCATACGCCAGTATGGTCAGGCGCGAGCTGATGCGTTTGCAGGAAAATCGCGAAAACTGATCCACGCACCTCGAAAGCAGGAACCTCTACTACAGTCATTGGACTGAGTATTCAGAGGCTTCGCGGTCTACTGCCAGGCCATCCTGCTATTGCTGTGAACAGCACGAGGTGCAAAAGCATGAACGGATTTCGACGGTTGCTGGCTGCTGTCCTGGCCACTTTCGGCTTACTGGCGACACCCGCCCCGGTGTTTGCCGCCCAGGCGCCGATCCACTTCGCCGACCTGAACTGGGAAAGCGGCAGCCTGATTACCGATGTCCTGCGCATCATTGTCGAGAAGGGCTATGGGCTACCGACCGACACCTTGCCGGGCACCACCATCACTCTGGAAACCGCGCTGGCCAATAATGACATCCAGGTCATTGGCGAAGAGTGGGCCGGTCGCAGCCCGGTGTGGGTCAAGGCGGAAGCCGAAGGCAAGGTCGTCAGCCTCGGCGACACGGTCAAGGGCGCTACCGAAGGCTGGTGGGTGCCGGAATATGTGATCAAGGGCGACCCGGCCAAGGGCATCAAGCCGCTGGCGCCGGACCTGCGCAGCGTCAGCGACCTGCCGCGTTACAAAGACGTGTTCAAGGATCCGGAAGCCCCGACCAAGGGGCGTTTCCTCAACAGCCCCATCGGTTGGACCTCGGAAGTGGTCAACAAGCAGAAGCTCAAGGCGTATGGGCTGGACGACAGCTACGTGAACTTCCGCAGCGGTTCGGGTGCGGCACTGGATGCAGAGATCAGTTCGTCCATTCATCGTGGCAAACCGGTACTGTTTTACTACTGGTCGCCCACGCCGTTGCTCGGCCGCTTCAAGCTGATTCAACTCGAAGAGCCACCGTTCAACGCCGAAGCCTGGAAAACCTTGACCGACGCCGACAACCCCAACCCACAGCCGACCCGTTCCCTGGCCTCCAAGCTGTCGATCGGTGTGTCCACCCCCTTCCAGAAGCAGTATCCACAGATTGCCGAGTTCTTCGCCAAGGTCGACTTTCCGATCGACCCGCTGAACAAAGCGCTGGCCGAGATGAGCGAGAAACATACGCCGCCGCGTCAGGCGGCGCAGGCGTTCATGAAGGCTCATCCGGACGTCTGGAGGGCCTGGCTGCCCAAGGACGTGGCGGATAAAGTCTCCACCGCCCTGTAGGCGCTGCCGCAGGC
>NZ_JBGCUL010000166.1:0-7287 GCF_054177685.1 Pseudomonas sp. P5_A2_2 | reverse complement strand
GGGCTTCGTCGCCTCCGTCCTGTTCCGCCTGGTCTTGCAGCAGGTCTTCGAACTTGAGGCGCTTGACCACCATTTTGTCGTCGAGGACGAACGACAGTTTGTCCTGCCAGGCCAGGGACAGTTGGGTGACCACTTTGCCGGTGCTCAAGTGCAACTGGATTTCTTCGCTGGTCAGGTCCTGACGCTTGCAACGCACAATGCCGCCGTCTTCGTGGGTGTCGCGCAGTTCGCACTCGTCCAGTACAAAGAAATCGTCCGCGGCTTTCTGCGTGGTGACCCACTCGGTCATGGTTGCGGTCGGGGACATCTTCACGGTCAGTGGACGCACCGGCAGGGTGCCGATCACTTCGCGCAAGGTCGACAGCAAGTCTTCGGCGCGTTTCGGGCTGGCCGAGTTGACCAGGATCAGGCCCTGTTTCGGCGCGATGGCGGCGAAGGTCGACGAGCGGCGGATAAAGGCGCGGGGCAGGAAGGCCTGGATGATTTCATCCTTGATCTGATCGCGCTCCTTCTTATAGACCTTGCGCATTTGCTCGGCTTCGATCTCTTCGACCTTTTCCTTGACCGCGTCACGCACGACGCTGCCCGGCAAAATACGTTCTTCCTTGCGCGCGGACACCAGCAGGAAGTCACCGCTGACATGCACCAGCGGCGCATCTTCGCCTTTGCCGAATGGCGCGACGAAACCGTAGGTGGTCAACTCCTGGCTTGCACATGGGCGCGCCTGTTTGGTGGCCAGTGCAGTTTCCAACGCCTCGGCATCAACAGGCAGATCTTGGGTCAGGCGATAGATAAGCAGGTTTTTGAACCACATGGGGCGAGTCTCTCCTTTATACAAAGGGGGGCATTATTGTCTTCGCCGTGCCATAGGCCAACCTTTCTCTAAGCCTTTGGAAGGCCTCGGAAAATTATTTTAAAAAGTGCTTGCCAGAGGTTGGGTCGCTCCGTAGAATGCGCGCCACACCGAAGCGAAGGGTGATTAGCTCAGCTGGGAGAGCGTCTGCCTTACAAGCAGAATGTCGGCGGTTCGATCCCGTCATCACCCACCATTCGTTTTCAGTGTTACGCGCAGCGGTAGTTCAGTCGGTTAGAATACCGGCCTGTCACGCCGGGGGTCGCGGGTTCGAGTCCCGTCCGCTGCGCCATATTCGGTAACCTGGAACACTGAACGCCAGGTCACCACGGAAAAGCCCGCTTAGGCGGGCTTTTTTCTGCCTCAAGTTTGACTGTTGTTCCTGTGGGTTGCGTCGTTTCACCGGTTTTTAGATTTTTTGAAAAAAACTTCAAATAAATCAACATTTTATAAAAACCTGTGGCATAATGTGCCCCGCAACGAAGGTAAAGGGTGATTAGCTCAGCTGGGAGAGCGTCTGCCTTACAAGCAGAATGTCGGCGGTTCGATCCCGTCATCACCCACCACTTTCAACGCTACGCGCAGCGGTAGTTCAGTCGGTTAGAATACCGGCCTGTCACGCCGGGGGTCGCGGGTTCGAGTCCCGTCCGCTGCGCCATATTCGGTAATCTGGAACACTGAACGCCAGATCGCCACAGAAAGCCCGCCTTGTGCGGGCTTTTTGCTGTCCTGGATTTGGCTTTCCTCGCTCTCTGTAGGAGCGAGCTGGCTCGCGAAGGTCGTGAACGATAACGCGTAAATTCAGATACCCCGCGGCGCCCATGGTTTCTTCGCGAGCAAGCTCGCTCCTACAGTCCGGCATTGCGCCTGTGCCGGTAGTCGCTGACCGCTTCATACACGGCCTTGCGCAGGCGGTTGATCCCGCCGATGGGGCGGTGCGCCTCGACGCCAAACCAGGGATTGAACGACTGGTTGTCGCATTGCAGGTTCAGCGCCGGTGTATCGAAGTCCTGCGCCGGAACCTTGATTCGCGCCACGGTCTCGAAGGGCGCATCGCTTTCGCGCCACTCAATGCTGGTGTCTTCGATCGGCATGTACTTGTTGGCGTCCTGTCGCTGGATTTGCAAGGCGAAACACGCCGGCACTCGGTCGGTCGACAGCTGTTGGTTCAGCGCATTGCGCAGAAAGTTCGGCAGCTTGCGATTTTGTTCCGGCAGGCTGTAGGCCGGGCAACTGTCTGGATCGGGTGCGACCCGGAACTTCGCATTGGCTTCACCGAATTTGTAGGGCGAAACCGAAAAGTATGTCGTCCGGGTTGGGCTTGGCGGGGCAGGGGCCAGTGTCGCCAGGGCAATGAACAGATGGCGAACCTGCCAGGCACGTGGATCCCGGCCGGGGAAGAAAGCCATCATCTTTTCACCGTCGGCTTGAGCGGCGACGTTCTGACGGTATTCGGCGACATTGCTCACAAAGAAGTTCGGGTGGCTGAACATCACAAAGTCCTGTTCGCCTCGCCCCTGCTGTTCGCTCAACAGTTGTTTGCCTGGAACATCGAACAGTTTGATCGCCATGCCCCGGGCGTCGCGGATGCTGTCGAACTGCGGGTAGGCATTGCCGTTGGACAGGCGCATCGTCGCTTGCCAGGTTTTGCYCGGCTCGCTGAATACGCCCTGGCGCAGCTCGCTTGGCAGTTCCGGCAGCACCTGGACTTCGGCCTTCACACAGCCGTGGGCCTTGGCATGGGCGTCCCGCAGGTAGCGGGTGCTTTCGCGGTGCTGATCGACGATGCGCACGGCGGTCTGGATGATGTCCTGGGTCATCGCGGCTTCGTTGTCCGCAATCAACTCCTGCGCCGAGACCGGCCCGCGATGCTGCCAGGCAAACCAGGCGCTGGCCAGGGCCCAGCCAAGCACGCCGAGACCCAGCAACCACAGCGACAGCTTGCCGAGGAAGGCGCCTAGGCGCAGCCAGAGTGTTGTCAGCATGAGAAAGTCCTTTTGGCTGAGACTGTGGTCATGGCAATTGCGCTTCCAGCGGGCCGCCCAACACTTTCAGGTATTCCAGCAGTGCCCGGCGTTCCTGCGGCTGCAGCCCGCGGCCGATCACGCCATTGCCGAGATTGCCGGCACGGAATTCATGACCGCTGTTGTGGTTGCCGGTGATTTGCGTGTCGAACAGAAAAGCGTTGTTGAAGGCTTCGGTGCGATATCCCAGATGCTGTGGGTCGTATTCGAAAGAGCCTTTGTAGAACGTGGTCACACGCTCATCCTGAGGCGACAGCAATTGATAAATGCTCGGTACCGAACCGTTGTGCAGAAACGGTGCTGTCGCCCATACCCCCGCCAATGGCCTGGCCTTGTAGGAACGCAATTCGCGCACGCCGATCGGCAGGCCGAAACCGTCCATTTCAGCACGCTCGGCAGGGGTGACATTGGCGTCTTGATACGCTCGGTCCTGGACATAGGCGGTGACATAGGCCAACCCCTTGGCCACGGACATTTTGCTCAGGTCCATTGGTTCGGTGGGTTTTGGCTCCACATCAAGTTTTTCCAGCTCCGCCTGATTCCATTGCAGCGCAGTCAGGTCGAAGCGGTGGTCGGCGATGTTGTTGGCTGCGCCGGGGTCTGTGCCAATGTAATCCACCGGGATCATTTTCAGGTGCTGAACGTATCGCCCGTCGCCCTGGGTGGTGTGCGGTACATGACAACCCGCGCAGTTTTCGGCGAACAAGGCGCGCCCCCTTGCTGCCAGAGGTTTGTCGACCGCGCCCAACAGATCTTCCGGCCAGGCAGGAGGCTTGAGTCGTTGCAGGGTCTGTTCGATCAGGTGCAGGTCGCGCACACGGACACTTGAGGGATAGCGGGCGTCGCCCATCAGTGGCTGGTCGTTCTTGTCGAAGAAGTTCAGCGTGGCGCCGACACCCAACGCTTCGCCGATGTTGCGCGCCATCGGTTGTTTCGCCGAGCCGTTCCACTGCACCCATTCGAACGTCCACATATCCCACAACTGCGGATAATCGACCGGGGCATTGGCCACACGGTAGTTGTCGGGGGRGATCGCATCACCGAAGCTGGCGTTGGCAATGCGCCCGAAGGCGTCTGTGCGCCCCGGGCCTTCCTCGGTCGGATAGAGCCCGCGATGGGTGTCGTTCCAGGCCACCTTGAGGAACGTATCGAGTGAGGACTTGAATTCTTTGCGCAACTGTTGGTGGCGGGCGTCGTAGTCCTGGCCCAGCACGTTGCGTGCGAAACGTTCGAACTTCCACGGGTTGTAGTAAGTCGAGGCCAGGCTGGCTACCAGTGCTTGTCCGAAACTGCCCCCTTTGAGTGTAGGAACACTGGACGGCAGGACGTGCTGCGCCGAGCCGCCGTCGATACGCACGGCTTGACCCTTGAAGCGCAGTTCACCGGTGTGGCAGGCCGCGCAGGTGACATCCAGAAACACATCCGGGCTCCCCGTATTCTGGTGCCGGGTAAAGCCTGCCGGGAGGTTGCCGGGGTTATTCGGAGTCGGTTTCTGGCCGGGGTCCACCAGGAAACCGAAGCGGGCGAGGTACTCGGGGGCGGCGAAGCGTTGCTGCGAGAAGGGCAGTTCAAGGGCGGTGAACCAGTCATAGCGCAAGCCTTTGACCTGAGTGCCCTGGGGTATGAAGTAATAAGTCTCTCGATCGGCGGCGCTCCATTGCTCCAGGTAATGCACCTGTCGTGGAGGTGACCAGGCCGGCAATTTCGGGTTGGCGACGTAGTAAAGAACCACGGCCAAGACCAGCCCGAGAAGTACTGCGATGAGAACCAGTAAGCGAAAGAAGAGGTGCAAGATAAACGTCCTTGTCGAATGATCATGCCGTTATGCCCGAGTACCCAAGGTGCGGCAAGAGGCCATTACGCCATATGTTGCAGGTTCAGGAATCAGTCTGCGTCGGAACAAGATGAAAGAAGCTTCATCGGCCGAATGGTGAAATGCGTTTAAACACCTGAACTTATCAAGCGTTTCCGGTTCTCATGCCGGTAGCCATTGGTCGTGGCGGCCTGATAAGCTCGCGGCTTTACTCGATTGCCCTTTAGGCGCATGAACAAGGAAATAGCATGAAACAGCATCGGTTGGCGGCGGCGGTGGCCCTGGTTGGCCTGGTACTCGCGGGTTGTGATTCGCAGACCAGCGTAGAGCTGAAAACTCCGGCGCAAAAAGCTTCCTACGGCATTGGCCTGAACATGGGCAAGAGCCTGGCTCAGGAAGGCATGGATGACCTGGATTCCAAAGCTGTAGCCCAGGGCATCGAAGACGCCGTCGGCAAGAAAGAGCAGAAGCTCAAGGACGAAGAACTGGTTGAGGCGTTCGCCGCACTGCAAAAGCGTGCCGAAGAACGCATGGCCAAGATGAGCGAAGAGTCGGCCGCTGCCGGCAAGAAATTCCTCGAAGAAAACGCCAAGAAAGCCGGCGTGACCACCACCGCTTCGGGCTTGCAGTACGAAGTCGTGCAGAAAGCCGATGGCCCTCAGCCAAAGCCGACTGACGTAGTGACCGTTCACTACACCGGCAAGCTGACCAACGGCACCGTATTCGACAGTTCCGTCGAGCGCGGCAGCCCGATCGATCTGCCGGTCAGCGGTGTGATCCCGGGTTGGGTCGAAGGCCTGCAACTGATGCACGTTGGCGAGAAGTACAAACTGTACATCCCTGCTGACCTGGCATACGGCGCTCAAAGCCCGAGCCCGGCGATTCCGGCCAACTCGGTGCTGGTATTCGACCTGGAACTGCTGGCCATCAAGGATCCGGCAAAAGAAGACGACGCAGCCAAGTAATCGGCGCCTGCTTCGATAACAACGCCTCGCTCATGCGGGGCGTTGTTGCATCTGGCGTTTGGCACGGGTAAACAAAACGAACAGACGCTCCAGGCCGGAGTCTCAGGCATAGTAGGCGTTGGCGTTAGATGCACAAGTCCGCCAAGTCAATGAAATTATAGGTTTTTTTTGATGGGTAAAAAACGCCCGATCTGAACGCAGGCCTTGTAAAACGGGGCTTACAGCGATGAAAAGCAGCTCTGTTCACAAGGTTATCCACAATTTGTGTGGATAACATTTCAACGGGAGGAATCATGAAAGCACCCTGGAATTTCGCTCGTTTCCTGCCGCTGGCCGGACGCCTGCTGGCACGTGGCCGATTGCCGGCCCTGTTGTTCGCAGTCGCCAGCAAGGGCGCGAGCCAAGGCAACCGACTGGGCAAACTCAAAGATGATTTGAAGCTGTTGCAGGCACTCTGCCTGGCCTACTGGCGTGGTGAGTATCGCGCCATCAGCCCCAAGGCGCTGGTTTCGGTCGTCGCGGGCCTGATGTACTTCCTCAGCCCGGTGGATGCGATCCCGGATTTCATTCCGGTGTTCGGCATGCTCGATGACATCGCGGTATTGGCGTGGCTTATGAAAGTGCTCGACGACGAACTCAATGCCTTCCGCGCCTGGCGCAAACGGCAGGTGCCGGAGAAGCTCGCGGTGGTTGAGCGCCTGCCTGATACCCCCGAGCAACTGCAACTTCAAGGCCCGAAAAAACACTGAGTCGATTTTGACCTGTTCACAGATTGATGCCCCCCGCGACCTTGGCCGCTGTTAGGATTACACTTCTAGGGAAAAGTGCCGACTCGCTAAGTGTTGTTGTCCTACGGGGTAGTCATGGATATTCAGATAATTACACGCGAAGGCGAGCCCGAATATGCGGTTCTGCCATGGGCTCAGTATCAGGCGTTACTGAAAGCAGCAGGCATCAAGGAGCAAGCGTCGCCTGAAGCCACGAAGCTTCAGGCGGCAACACCAGACGCGATTCTTCCGGGTCTGGACCAACTACGCAGTTTGCGCGAAGGAAAGGGCATCGCCATCGAGGTGTTGGCCCGCACGGTAGGCATCAGCCCGTCTTACCTGGCCATGATCGAAAGTGGCGAGCGTCTGCCCGACGCCGCGATTCGTCGCAGCCTGGCCTGGGAATTGACGGTGCCGGGGTGGAGGGATGAATCGTGAGCGTACGCATCAGTCGTCAACATTGGGACGGATTGCTGGGCGAACTGGATCAGGCGCGTCGTCAGCGCCATCTCCTGACTTATCGGGCATTACTGGAACGTTTGCAGTTGCCGACACCGGCCATGCAAACCCTGACAGCGGCCCTTGAGCATCTGGCGGCCCTGGACGCCAGGGCGGAGCAGCCATTGCGCAGTTCACTGGTGATCAGTCAGGGCGCCAGCCGCTTGCCGCGCACCGGATTCTTTGAATGTGTCGAGCGTCTCGGGCGTTTTTCCGGGCCGTCGGACGGTGTCGCCGCCGCGTCCTGGCATGCTTCGGAAGTGGTGCGGGTGTTCGAGTACGAATACCCGGAATCGGCCGAGGCCTGAGTGTTTTTGCGACTCAAGGCGCGAGCCGGATACTGGCTCGCGCGCCAGTTGTTTCACTG
>NZ_JBGCUL010000165.1:0-7294 GCF_054177685.1 Pseudomonas sp. P5_A2_2 | reverse complement strand
GCATGAGCAACTGGTTAGTAGACAAACTGATCCCTTCGATCATGCGTTCCGAGGTCAAAAAGAGCTCGGTGCCTGAAGGTCTTTGGCACAAATGCCCGTCTTGCGAGGCTGTGCTTTATCGTCCAGAGTTGGAAAAGACCCTGGACGTTTGCCCCAAGTGCAACCATCACATGCGTATCGGCGCCCGCGCTCGTATCGACATTTTTCTCGACGTTGAAGGTCGTACCGAGCTGGGTGCGGACCTGGAGCCGGTTGACCGTCTGAAATTCCGCGACGGCAAGAAGTACAAGGACCGCCTGACCGCTGCACAAAAGCAGACCGGTGAAAAAGATGCGCTGGTTTCCATGAGCGGCACTTTGCTGGGCATGCCGGTCGTGGTTTCGGCGTTCGAGTTTTCCTTCATGGGCGGTTCGATGGGCGCCATCGTCGGTGAGCGTTTCGTTCGCGCCGCCAACTACGCCCTGGAAAAACGTTGCCCGATGATCTGCTTCGCCGCTTCCGGCGGTGCGCGGATGCAGGAAGCGCTGATTTCCCTGATGCAGATGGCCAAGACCTCCGCGGTGCTGGCGCGTTTGCGTGAAGAGGGCATCCCGTTCATCTCGGTGTTGACCGATCCGGTCTACGGCGGCGTTTCCGCCAGTCTGGCGATGCTGGGTGACGTGATTGTCGGTGAGCCGAAGGCGTTGATCGGTTTTGCCGGTCCGCGTGTGATCGAGCAAACCGTGCGTGAAAAACTGCCGGAAGGCTTCCAGCGCAGCGAGTTCCTGCTGGAGCACGGTGCCATCGACATGATCATCGATCGTCAGGAGCTGCGTCCGCGTCTGGGCAACCTGCTGGCGCAAATGATGGGTCTGCCAACGCCGAAGTTCGTGGCTGCACCTATCGAGCCGATCGTGGTTCCACCGGTACCTGTCGGCCTATGACCCAACGTACCCTTGGCGAATGGCTCGCCTACCTCGAGCAGTTGCACCCTTCGGCCATCGACATGGGCCTGGAGCGGTCGCAGCAGGTAGCGTCCCGCATGGGACTGGGCAAGCCGGCGCCGCGGGTGATTACGGTCACCGGGACCAACGGCAAGGGTTCCACCTGTGCGTTCGTGGCGTCCTTGCTGCGGGCCCAGGGCTTGAAAGTGGGGGTTTACAACTCCCCGCACCTGCTGCGTTACAACGAGCGGGTGCAGGTCAATGGCGTCGAAGCCACTGACGCCGAGCTGTGCGAGGCCTTTGTCGCGGTAGAGGCCGGGCGCGGCGATACTTCCCTGACTTACTTCGAAATGGGCACCCTGGCGGCGTTCTGGCTATTCCAGCGTTCAGGGCTCGATGCTGTGGTGCTGGAAGTCGGTCTTGGCGGTCGCCTGGATACGGTCAACGTGGTGGACGCCGATGTGGCGCTGGTCACCAGTATTGGCGTCGATCATGCGGATTACCTCGGTGATACACGAGAGTCCGTGGCCTTCGAGAAGGCCGGTATTTTCCGTCAGGGCGCGCCTGCGCTCTGCGGCGATCTGAATCCTCCAYAACCTCTGCTGGACAAGGCGCGCGAGCTAAAATGCCCGTTTTTCCTGCGTGGGCGCGATTTTGATCTCGGTATGACCGATCACAACTGGCAGTGGCGCGGTGTCGATGCGCAAGGGCGTGCAGTTGAACTGCGCGACTTGCCACTGCTCGATCTGCCGATGGAAAACGCTGCGCTGGCGATGCAGGCGTACCTGCTGCTCGGCTTGCCTTGGGTGGATGCGCAGATTATCGAGGCGCTGCGGGCAACGAAGGTAGTCGGTCGCCTGGATCGCCGTGAGTTCGAGTGGCTAGGCAAGCGCTTGAATCTATTGCTGGATGTGGGGCATAACCCCCATGCGGCGGAGTATCTGGCTCGTCGTCTGGCCAGTCGCCCGCCGGTCGGCAAGCGCCTGGCGGTGTTCGGGCTGTTGGCGGACAAGGATCTGGATGGTGTTGTCGGCGAATTGAATGCTAGTGTCCAGCACTGGGCTGTCGCACCGCTGGATTCGCCTCGAGCGCGTCCGGTTGCGGATTTGCACGGCGCTCTGCAGGGTCTGGGTGCTTCGGTCACGTCATACGAAAGTGTCGCGGCCGCCCTGGAAGGGCAGTGCGCGCGGGCCACGAGCGACGACGAAATCCTGTTGTTCGGATCATTTTATTGTGTCGCCGAGGCCCTTGAATGGCTGGCCCGGCGCTCCACGGAGGACGCGGCAAATGGCATTGCTGGATAAGGCATACAAGCAGCGCATGGTTGGCGCCCTGGTGTTGGTCGCGCTGGCAGTGATTTTTCTGCCGATGCTGTTTTCCCGCCAGGACGAACAGCGCCAGGTGACGGTCGAAGCGCCGGCGGCTCCGCGGGCGCCTGCGATGCCCCAGGTGCAGGTCGAGCCCGTGGTGGTGCCCGAGCCGCAAGCCTTGCCTCAGGAACCCGTGCCGAGCGATGACGAAATCGCCCAGCAGGAATCGGCGGTGCCAAGTGCGCCGGTAGTTCCAGCACCAGCGGCTCCAGCGCCAGCGGCCAAACCGGCTGCACCGGCGCCAGTCCCGGCTCTGGCCGCCAAACCTGCGACAGCGCCTGCCCAGCCGATCACCGCGGCACCGGGCAAGCCGGACACCACGCAAAGCCGTGTCGATGCCAATGGTTTGTCTGTCAGCTGGTCGGTGCAACTGGCCAGCCTGTCGAGTCGTGAAAGCGCGGAAAAACTTCAGAAAACCCTGCGCAGCCAGGGTTACAACGCCTACATCCGTACCGCCGACGGCAAAAACCGGGTGTTTGTCGGGCCGTTGATCGAGCGCGCTGAGGCCGACCGCCTGCGTGACTTGCTGAACCGCCAGCAGAATCTCAAGGGGTTTGTGGTGCGCTTTCAACCGGAACGTGGCTAAAACTATCGCCCCGATATGAAATGCACTGGCAATAGCAGCTTACCGATAAGCACGGGCTCTGCTAAAATGCGCCGCCTTATCCGTCTGTAGGCTGCACTGTGCCATTTACCTGGGTTGACTGGGCGATCGTAGCGATCGTCGCCATCTCCGCATTGATCAGTCTGAGCCGCGGCTTCGTCAAAGAAGCATTGTCGCTGCTGACCTGGATCATCGCAGGAGTCGTTGCCTGGATGTTCGGTGGCTCACTGTCCGAGTACCTCGGCGGGTACATTCAAACGCCATCGGCTCGTATAATCACGGGCTGTGCCATCATGTTTGTCGCCACTTTAATCGTAGGCGCAATGATCAATTATCTTATCGGCGAACTGGTTCGCGTCACCGGGCTCTCCGGGACCGACCGATTCCTCGGCATGGCCTTCGGCGCCGCGCGTGGCGGGTTGCTGGTGGTCATCGCCGTCGGGCTGTTGAGCCTGGGGCCGGTACAGCAGGACGGGTGGTGGAAAGAGTCACAGCTCGTGCCAAAATTTTTATTGGTCGCCGACTGGTCCAAAAACCTGATCCTCGGGTGGAGCAGTCAGTGGCTTGCCAGCGGAATCAGCGTACCCGCTGATATACCGTTCAAGGAGCACCTCTTGCCGATGGCCAAAACGCCTCAGTGAGTTGTGTTCAGTTCAGATCCATTAAGTAGGGGTTGCGTCGCATGTGTGGCATCGTCGGTATCGTCGGTAAGTCGAACGTCAATCAGGCGCTGTATGACGCGCTAACCGTCCTCCAGCACCGCGGCCAGGACGCTGCCGGTATCGTGACCAGCCACGATGGCCGGTTATTCCTGCGCAAGGACAACGGCCTGGTGCGTGACGTGTTCCATCAGCGTCACATGCAGCGCCTGGTCGGTCACATGGGTATTGGCCATGTGCGCTACCCGACCGCGGGCAGCTCGACCTCGGCCGAAGCTCAACCGTTTTACGTCAACTCGCCTTACGGCATCACCCTGGCGCACAACGGTAACCTGACCAACGTTGAACAACTGGCCAAGGAGATTTACGAATCTGACCTGCGCCACGTCAACACCAGCTCCGATTCGGAAGTGCTGCTGAACGTGTTCGCTCACGAACTGGCCCAGCGCGGCAAGTTGCAGCCAACCGAAGAAGACGTGTTCGCCGCTGTGACTGACGTGCACAACCGTTGTGTCGGTGGCTACGCCGTCGTGGCGATGGTGACCGGCTACGGCATCGTCGGTTTCCGCGACCCGCACGGCATCCGTCCGATCGTGTTCGGCCAGCGTCACACCGACGAAGGCGTCGAGTACATGATCGCCTCCGAAAGCGTTTCCCTGGACGTGCTCGGCTTCACCCTGATTCGCGACCTGGCACCGGGCGAAGCGGTCTACATCACTGAAGACGRCAAGCTGCACACCCGTCAGTGCGCGACCAACCCGTCGTTGACTCCGTGCATTTTCGAACATGTGTACCTGGCGCGTCCGGATTCGATCATCGACGGCGTGTCGGTCTACAAGGCCCGCCTGCGCATGGGTGAGAAGCTGGCCGAGAAGATCCTGCGCGAGCGTCCGGATCACGATATCGACGTGGTCATCCCGATCCCGGACACCAGCCGCACCGCGGCCCTGGAACTGGCGAACCACCTGGGCGTGAAGTTCCGCGAAGGCTTCGTGAAGAACCGCTACATCGGCCGGACCTTCATCATGCCGGGCCAGGCTGCGCGCAAGAAGTCGGTACGCCAGAAGCTCAATGCCATCGAGCTGGAGTTCCGCGGCAAGAACGTGATGCTGGTGGATGACTCCATCGTTCGCGGTACCACTTGCAAGCAGATCATCCAGATGGCCCGCGAAGCTGGCGCCAAGAACGTGTACTTCTGCTCTGCGGCCCCAGCGGTTCGCTACCCGAACGTCTATGGCATCGACATGCCGAGCGCTCACGAACTGATCGCCCACAACCGTTCGACCCAGGACGTGGCTGACTTGATCGGCGCTGACTGGCTGATTTATCAGGATCTGCCTGACTTGATCGAAGCGGTCGGTGGCGGCAAGATCAAGATCGACAAGTTCGATTGCGCGGTGTTCGATGGCCAGTACGTCACCGGCGACGTCGACGAGGCTTACCTGAACAAGATCGAGCAGGCACGCAACGATGCCTCCAAGGTCAAGACGCAGGCAGTCAGTGCGATCATCGATCTGTACAACAACTGAGTTTCTACCGGCCCTGAGGGGCCGGTTTTGTATCTGGCAAAAAGAACTTCATCTATCAAGAGCAGGGCAAGGAGTGACAGCATGAGTCAGGAATGGGATGCCGGTCGGCTGGACAGCGACCTCGAAGGTGTAGCGTTCGATACCCTGGCCGTACGCGCCGGTCAGCACCGTACGCCGGAAGGCGAACACGGTGATCCGATGTTCTTCACCTCCAGCTACGTGTTCCGTACCGCCGCCGACGCCGCTGCGCGCTTCGCTGGCGAAGTGCCGGGCAACGTTTATTCGCGCTACACCAACCCGACCGTACGCGCGTTCGAAGAGCGCATCGCCGCGCTGGAAAGCGCCGAGCAGGCCGTGGCCACCGCCACCGGTATGGCCGCGATCATGGCTGTGGTGATGAGCCTGTGCAGCGCCGGTGATCACGTGCTGGTGTCGCGTAGCGTATTCGGCTCGACCATCAGCCTGTTCGAAAAGTACTTCAAGCGTTTCGGCATCGAAGTCGATTACGTGGCCCTGGCGGATTTGTCCGGCTGGGACGCGGCGATCAAGGCCAATACCAAATTGCTGTTCGTCGAGTCGCCGTCCAACCCGCTGGCCGAATTGGTCGACATCGCCGAACTGGCGAAAATCGCGCACGCCAAAGGCGCGATGCTGGTGGTCGACAACTGCTTCTGCACCCCGGCCTTGCAGCAGCCGCTGAAAATGGGCGCGGACATCGTCGTGCACTCGGCCACCAAGTTCATCGATGGCCAGGGCCGTTGCATGGGTGGCGTGGTCGCCGGTCGCAGCGAGCAGATGAAAGAGGTGGTGGGCTTCCTGCGTACTGCCGGGCCGACCCTGAGCCCGTTCAATGCCTGGATCTTCCTCAAGGGCCTGGAAACCCTGAACCTGCGGATGAAGGCCCATTGTGCCAACGCCCAGCAACTGGCCGAATGGCTGGAGCAGCAGGAAGGCATCGAGAAAGTCCATTACGCCGGTCTCAAGAGTCATCCACAGCACGAACTGGCGCTGCGCCAGCAGAAGGGTTTCGGTGCGGTCGTCAGTTTTGAGGTCAAGGGCGGCAAAGAGGGCGCCTGGCGCTTTATCGATGCCACGCGCCTGATTTCGATCACCGCCAACCTGGGCGACAGCAAGACCACCATCACCCATCCGAGCACCACGTCCCATGGTCGCCTGGCGCCGCAGGAGCGTGAAGCGGCGGGCATTCGTGACAGCCTGATCCGCGTTGCGGTCGGTCTGGAAGACGTGGCGGACCTGCAAGCCGATCTGGCGCGCGGCCTGGCTGCGTTGTGATCGACTTGTCTGCACCGGCCACCGGCTCGAATGGTCGCGTAGCGCTGGTGACCGGTGCTGCGCGAGGCATTGGCCTGGGGATCTCGGCCTGGCTGATCAGCGAAGGCTGGCAAGTCGTGTTGACGGATCTGGACCGCGAGCGCGGCTCGAAAGTGGCGAAGGTGCTGGGTGACAACGCCTGGTTCATCACCATGGATGTCGCCAGCGAGGGGCAGGTCGCACTGGGCGTGGCCGAGGTGCTCGGCCAGTTCGGGCGCCTGGATGCACTGGTCTGCAATGCCGCGGTTGCCGATCCGCATAACATCACTCTGGAAAGCCTCGACTTGGCTCACTGGAATCGGGTGTTGGCGGTGAACCTCAGCGGGCCGATGTTGCTGGCCAAGCACTGTGCGCCGTACCTGCGCGCTCACAGCGGTGCCATCGTCAATCTGGCCTCGACCCGCGCCGGGCAGTCTGAGCCCGACACAGAGGCTTATGCGGCGAGCAAGGGCGGTTTGCTGGCCCTGACTCATGCGTTGGCCATCAGTCTTGGCCCGGAGATCCGGGTCAATGCCGTCAGCCCTGGCTGGATCGATGCGCGCGATCCTTCGGTGCGGCGTGCCGAACCCTTGACCGAAGCCGATCATGCCCAGCATCCGGCGGGCAGGGTAGGGACGGTCGAGGATGTCGCGGCGATGGTGGCCTGGCTGCTGTCGAGGAACGCCGGGTTTGTCACCGGCCAGGAATTCGTGGTCGATGGCGGCATGACCAAGAAGATGATTTACAGCGAGTGATGGGGGCAGGGTGCGGTTTTCGGCATTTGATGTTGAATGTGCTGCCCTCATCGCGAGCAAGCTCGCTCCCACAGAGGGAGAGCATCTGCTTTTAACTGTGGGAGCGAGCTTGCTCGCGATGGCGGACTGATGGTTGCCGACAC
>NZ_JBGCUL010000164.1:0-7386 GCF_054177685.1 Pseudomonas sp. P5_A2_2 | reverse complement strand
AGCTGCGGGCGCAGATCACCGAGCGCGCGGCGGCGAAACTCGACCGACAGTGAAAAAATGGCGGCGGGAACCCGGTTCCTGCCGCCATGACTTTTCATGCGCGCAAAAAAAACCCGCCGAAGCGGGTTTTTCCAAGACCATGACGACTCCTTGTCGTAGCGTTCCTTGCAGATGGTCGATCATCCATGATCCTGAGCACATCCTGTGCTTCAGTGGGTGAGGCGAGAATACGCATCGGATCCAATTTGTAACAGACGACATCGCTACCATCGCGTGTAAGACATTCGCTATATACCCCCTTCCGAAAACCCTTGGATGCCACAGGCTCCGAGCCGACTTCAGCCGCTCTGTTGCTCGTGGGCTTTGGCATTATCGATCAAAAACTGCTCGATATTGTTCATTTGCTCTTCCCAGCCACGACTGTCCATGCGGAAAGCCCTTTCGCGACGGGCCTGGGGAATGTGATCGAAACCGGACTCGGAGACCTTGAGCAAGGTGCCGTTGTCCATGTCTTCGAGCTCGAATTTCACCAGTGTGGTGGGCTCCTGGGAGTAGTCGACTTCCGGTCTCACGGCATAAGGGTGCCAGCGAAACGAAAACAGCCGTTCCGGCTCGACTCGCTCCACCAGTACATTCCAGCGCAAATGCTCATAACCGGGGTAGGTAACCTGCCCCTGGGTCCACTCGCCTGCCACAAAACGCTTGCCCTCCAGCGCCACGCCAAACCACTGTCCGAACATTTCGGCATTGGCCAGCACGCGCCAGACCTGTGAACGCTTGGCCTTGAGCAGGATTTTCCTTTCGATGCGATCAGATGCTGGGTTCATAAGTCACCTCCTGTACTTGAACAGTAGTCAGTAAGACCACACGATCAACCCTAAAGTTGTACCAATCGGGATGTGCAATCAACCATGCTCGAGACATTCGATTGCATTTGTGCGGATAGTTCTGGGGCAATCACAAAATCAGAGGGTCGAAACTGCTAACGTTCTCCCTCGAAACAGCATCGAAAAGGATAGCGCCATGAAAAACCTGCGCGGCAGTTGCCTGTGCAAAGCCATCGAATACGAGCTCGATAGCCTGGACATGCCCATTAGCCACTGTCATTGCCAAACCTGCCGCAAGGCACACGCAGCGGCTTTTGCATCGACCGCCGGGGTGATGCGCGAGCACTTTCACTGGATCAAGGGGCAAGATCGGCTGACGAGCTACGAATCGTCACCGGGCAAGTTTCGGCATTTCTGTTCGGCCTGCGGTTCACACTTGATGGCGGAGCGATTGGCCCAGCCCCATGTGATCGTTCGGGTGGCGACACTGGATAATGACCCGAAAATGACGCCACAGGTGCATATCTGGACATCCCATGAGCAGCCCTGGCTTGAATATGAGTCGGTAAAAAAGTACCCGCAATGGCAGACGTAGATGGCTGAACGTCCCACAGCGCTACACTGCCCCCCAAACTTCCCCTGTCACAGCGAGGTTCTGCCATGCACGCACGCTTTCTCCTGGCGCTGACGCCTTTGTTGTTCACCTCTCTGGCCCATGCTGCCGTGAACTGCGACAACGCCACCGACCAGGCCACGATGAACCAGTGCGCGTCGCAGCAGCATGCGGCCGCCGACAAGGAACTGAATGCGCTGTACCAGCAGATCACTTCGCGCCTCAAGAGCAACCCGGACAGCAAGAAACAGTTGGTGGGTGCGCAGCGGTCGTGGATTGCGTTCCGCGATGCCGAGTGCAGGTTCTCGGCGTCCGGCGTGGAAGGCGGGAGTGTGTATCCGCTGATCTACAGCAATTGCGTGACTGAATTGACCAAGGCGCGGGTGGAGATGTTCAAGACTTACCTGAAGTGTCAGGAGGGGGATTTGGGGTGTCCGGTGCCGGGGGTTTGAATCTCTGGTGTATGTAAGGGCCTCTTCGCGAGCAGGCTCGCTCCTACAGTGGATTTTCGGTGAACACAAATTTTGTGCCTGACCGGGAACCCTGTAGGAGCGAGCCTGCTCGCGATAGCGTCAGGTCAGGCGCCGCAATTACCGGACAAAAATCTGCGCCGTGGTAATCGCCATATCCCCGCCCGGCAACTTGATGCTGCCCGTCTGTTTGAGGCTGTCGGCATCGAAGATCGCCACGTCGTTGAAGGTTCCCGCCAGGTAAATCTTGCTGCCGTCCTTGTTGAAGGAAATGCAGTAGTAGGAGTGATCGAGCGTGGCGGACTGGAGCATTTTCTTCTGCTTGATGTCGTACTTGGCCAGGCGGTTGAGCACGCCAAACATCAGGTTCGGGTCCTTGGGCGAGCGCATGCCGCTGAAGTAGATTTCCGTCAGAGGCCCGAAGTCGGTGGTTTCGGTCTTGCCGGTCTTCAGGTCGATACTGAACAGGCCGTACAGGTATTCGGCGGTGGCCGGGTCCTGTTTCTTGTCCTTGAACTTCGCCGCGGTGTAGAGCAGCGAGAAGTCATGCCGGTACGTCTGCTGGTTCCACACGTAGAGCACGTCTGGCGCGCTGTAGTTCGGGCGTTTCCAGTGACGACTGGGGATCAGCACGTCGAACTTGCCGGTTTGCACATTGACCTTGTAGACATCCGCCCCGGCCACATACAAGGTGCCGTCGTCACCGCTCTGCATGATGGTCAACTGGCGCGGCGCCGGGAAACTGCGCACCGGCTTGGCGTCCATGCCGGCATCGGTCTTGTACACGTCGAGCCGTGGCTGCTGCACTTCGTAGCGGTCGTTCATCATCAGCGTCGGGTTGGCGATGGTGAACAGCTCCTTGCCATCGTGACTGAGGGTAAAGGCGAACATAGACTTGGCCTTCTCCCCCGGTTTCTGCGTGATGCTGGCGTGGAACACCTGCTTGCAGTTATCCAGTTCGACACCATAGACATCCGCATAGTGATTGTTCAGCACGTAGGCGGTCTTGCGGTCCGGCGACAGCTGCACGGTGCCGGGGCCGAAGGCATCGGGCATCTTGCAGGTCTTGAACAGGGTGTCGGTGGCCAGGTCGATCACGTGCAGGTTGTTCGGGTAGTTGGTGGTCAACATGTATTCGTGACCGTCTTGCAGTGCGGTGTTTTCATCGGCCAGGACACTGACCGAACAGCTGCTCAGGACGGCGAACGCGGCCAGGCCGCAGGCTTTGATGTTGTGCATGCTGGAATCCTTCTTCTGTGATCACTTGTCTTTGGGGAAGACAGTGCCGAGGTTGCGCCAGTTGTCGTTGGACGCCTGGGCATCCTTGTTCCAGTCCGGGTAGGTGCTCATCATGTCGGGCACCTGGGCCGGCCACCAGCAGGGGTCGGAGCAACCGTAGAGGTCGGCCTCCATCGGCTGGCACAGCGAAGACACACCGCCGAATGCATCGATTTCCCAGCCCGGGTCGGTGGTCGAGGCACAGCCCGCCACAGAACTCATGGCCACCACTTCCTCAATGCGGTTTTCATCCGCGGCCTGATCCAGCTTCAACGCTTTGTTATTGATTGCCTTGAGATGTTTCATATCAGTGAGCCTTGCGCGGAGTGATGTAACTGCTGATGAACGCAGGGTTATTGGCCATGATCCGGGTGTAAACCTCGATGCCGAAGTCGACCCAGTCACGCATCAGTTCGCAGTAGTGATAGGTCGGGTGCGTCGGGTCGCCGTAGCGGGCGTAGCTCTCGTGGTAGCAGCCGCCGGAGCACAGGTTGCGGATCTGGCAGTCCTCGCAACCGGTGTTGGTGCGATCCAGGCGCTGGGACAGGAAGTCGTTCAACTCCACCTGTTTCACACCGCTGTGGACGTTACCGAAGGTCGGCAGGCTCGAACCGGTAAAGCGGTGGCACAGGTTCAGTTCGCCCTTGTGATCCACGGCCAGCATCTTCAGGCCCGCGCCGCATGGCAGGGCTTTTTTATGGCCTTCGTGGATGTCGGTGATCAACTGGTGCAGGTTGGAGAAGCCGATGTTGCGATGCTCCAGCGCCGCTTCCAGGTAACGCCGACCGAGGCGTTTCATGCTGGCGAAGACTTCGATCAGCTCGTCGCTGGTGAGGTTGAAGCTGCTGATGTCGCCGGAGGTCACCGGGGCGAAGCCGACTTCGGCAAAACCCAGCTCGTTGAACAGGTGATCCCAGATGGTTTCGACGTCGGTCACACCGGTGGTCAGGGTCACCCGCGCGCCCACCGGACGACTGTTGTAGCGCGACAGCAGCATCTCGGCCTTGCGCCGCACCACGTCGTAGGTGCCCTGCCCGCCCACGGTGATGCGGTTGCGGTCGTGCACGGTTTTCGGCCCGTCGATACTCACTGACAAGCCGAAACGGTGGGCATTGAGGTAGTCCACGGTTTCTTCGGTGAGCAGCGTGGCGTTGGTGGTCATCACGAACTCGACGAACTTGCCGGCCTCGCGAAAACGCTTCTCACAGTAATCGACCATGTACTCGATCAGTTTGCGGTTGCTCAGCGGTTCGCCGCCGAAGAACACCACGGTGAAACGCTCTTCGTCCGGAGATTCGCGCAGCAGCATTTCCACCGAGGCGATCGCCGTTTCGACGTCCATCTTCTTGCCCGCCGACGGCTTGTCGAGGTCTTCCTTGTAGCAATAGGTGCAGCTCAGGTTGCAGCCGGTGTTGACGTTGAGCACCACGGTATTGATTGCCGTGCGCTCGACCCGTTTGGTGGCGATGTCCGGGGTCAGCGGCGAACCGTCGCTGACCAGTTCCAGGGCCATCAGCTCGCGCAGGGTTTCGGTGATTTCCTCGCCGTTGAAACGCGCCGCCAGGCTCTGGATCAGGTCGTCCGAGGAGCAGCCGGGGCCGCGCAGGGTATCGATGATGGTGCCCGTCAGTTCATCGCTGGCGAACAGCGAACTGCTGGGGATGTGAAACAGCATGCGGTCGGCATCGACCTGCACTTCGTGCAGGTTGCGTTCGACCAGATTCAAGATAGCGCCCATTGCCAACCTCCTGTGCAGGCCCCGCTTGGCGGGGCTTGCGGTCATTCCGAAAAGTGTCTGTAGCCTTGAAGCTGTGTTAAGCCAAGGGCAGCCAACTCATGGAATGGGTGGATTGTTCCAGCGTTGCACAGTCACGATCATGTGGCCTTCGCCGGTCAGGGGTTTCCCTRCGTCGTCGACGGCGGCGATCACCTTGAGGTTGCCGGCATTGTTGGTGGACATCTTGCGTGCCGGGTTCGGTCCGGCATCGCCCGGGGTGAATACGCCTGCATCGGCCTGCATGGTGCCGGCGAACTTGACGTCTTCGTCCTCCTTGGCCCGGTCGTCGAAGGCTTCGACTTTCCACTGCGCCGGGAACACACCGATGCGATATGGCTTGCCATCAGCGCCCTTGCCCCAGGCTTCCGCGTCGAAACGGCCCTGGACCTTCGGCGTCGAACCACCGCCCTCGCCGATCCGCGCTACCGAGAATTCCGGCACCACTTTGACTTCGGCAATCTTGCTGTACACCGACAGGCTCGGGCCTTTCAGCGCGCCGACGCTGACCGCGCGCGCACCCGGTTGGGCATTGGCGGCGGCCTTGAGTCTGACTTTGATCTGCTCCGGACTCTGCGAGACGACTTCAACCACTTCCACACCTTTGCCGAAGTCCGGCTTGCCGCTCAGGCCACTGCCGATCAGGGTCACTTCGGTTTCGCTGCCAGCCTTCAGATAACCCGGCTGCACCGCCAGCAAACGGTTGGAGCCTTGCTTGGCGGCGACGAAGTCCAGGCCACGCTCGTCATGCTCGGCCTCGAACATCCGGCCCTGCATCGCATTGCCTTGAGCGGCGAACACCTGGCGCATGGTCACGCCATCGATGGTCACGTTGCCGCGCCATTCGTAGCCGGTGTAGAGAATCGCACTGCCGTCGCCATTGAACGGGCTACCGTCGGCGTACTGGCCTTTGACGCTGACCTTGAAAGTGTCACTACCATCGGCGGTTACGCTCATGACACCGGCCAGCTCACCCTTGCCCGGCAAGTGGCCGCTGAAGCTCCAGTCGCCCACCAGGGCCTCGGCTTTGGGCGCCGCGCTCTGCCATTTTTTCCAGGCCGGGTTGTCCAGCGGAAAACGCTTGGCCAGCAGCGGTACCATGTCCTTGCGGGCGATGTCGAACCAGTCGCGGTCCCGGGCCAGCGCCTGGTACTCCAGGGACGGCCACTGACCGAGGTGGAAGTTCACCAGGCGTTCCCACTCCTGCGCCGGACGCCGTTGCAGAGCGACCCGCGCACCGGAGTGGCAGCGGCCGCACATCTGGCTGGTCTGGTCGTCGAAGTGCTCGACGGTATTGAGCCGGCGCTCCAGCGCATAACGCACGCCGTCGGTTTCGCTCGGCGCCAGGCCCTGGGTGTCGGCCAGGTACTTGACCAGCGTGCGACGGTCGTCATCGCTGATCTGCAAACCGTGCATGGTCTGCATGCGGGCGATGCTCATCAGCCAGCCTTCCGGCGTCTTGCGCTGGTGGCTGATGCGGCTCAGGGCGTTATCGGCTTCGGGGGTGTGACAGCCCTGACAGGTTTCCCTGAGGATGGTCTGGGCATCGCGGGCTGCCAGGCTGTGAGGCGAATGCAGCGCTACGCAAGCGGCTACGGCCAGCAGGCTGGCGCTCATGCCTGATCGGAGTTTTCTCTTCATCAACGTCGAACCTCGCACGGTGCGTTCTTATTGTTGTGGCTTATCGTTTTTATGGTTTCTGCCGCCGGCGTTGATCCGCTGACGGAGGCAAGAGAAACGTCTGAGATGTGCAATACACAGAGCGTGCCAGCTTATGAATATTTATATGAATCAATGATTTGCCGATAAAGGTCGGTGTTTTGCCAATCGTATCGTCTGCGTTCCACGTTTAATTTCGCGACAACTGTTTCAGCCTGAGACAAGCATAGCTTTCTGTAGGAGCGAGCCTGCTCGCGATGGTCGTTAACGATTACGCGTGCTTGCCGGCTAAACGCAGTGCTCTTTAGTTCATCGCGAGCAGGCTCGCTCCTACAAAAAGCATTACGTTCCGGATGTGCATTTTGTTCGGGACGTCTCACGTCGTCGCAATTTGCGAYGTTTATCGATCCCACGGTGACCCGAAAAATATCTGTCACCCCACTGGATCGGGCCTTCGGGCCGAAAAAGCACAACTGGCACAGCCATTGCGAAAGCCCGGTTCTCACGAACAACAAGAGGCCTCGCCAATGTCGCTCCCAAACGTGCTTCCCGCCACTTCGGCGTTCATCCAACGCGCCCCGCGCATGCTGATCGGCGGTGACTGGGTCGAGGCCGCCGACGGCCAGACCATGCCCCTGCACAACCCGGCCACCGGCGAAGTGCTGTGCGTGGTGCCACGGGCAACGCCTGCGGACGTCGACCGCGCGGTGCTTGCCGCCCGCCAGGCGTTCGACGATTCGGCCTGGACCCGCACCCGTCCCCGGG
>NZ_JBGCUL010000163.1:0-7397 GCF_054177685.1 Pseudomonas sp. P5_A2_2 | reverse complement strand
CCTGATCCTTGTTGACCAGATCAGGGTCGGTTGGCACTACATAGAAGCCATTGGTTGGCACGTGAGCGATGAGATTGATCGAGTGAGCAGCCTCGCCCGCGGCGAAAGCCATGGAGGATTGGAGAGCCAGAACAGCCAGTGGGGCAGCGATTGCAAATTTCTTGAACATCAYTCAGTACCTGTTTTCTTTTAAAGGTTCGGCCCATTGAAAGTTCGGACAGCTCATAGCCGTAAAATCCGGTGGCTGTACGCTTTCAACGCCGGGGCATGATCGACTTATCGCTCTGGAAAGTAAGCAGGCAACTTCCTATGAGTTCGTAGTTCAACAACCTCATGACCAGAAAGACAAAACCGCAAAAAATCAAAATATCAAACAGTGACTGTAAGTTATGCCCTACATACAGTTTTATTGAAAAAACCAGACAGCGATTCCAGCCATTTAACATGGGGGTTTTACACCTTTTAAAATATAAACTCAAAAATTTTAGAGTAATAACTTTAAGATTCTTGAATAAACGGGTGTTCGTAGAAAGAGAGGCAGGCGGCAGGGGTTTTTCGATGGATTCCATACATTCTGCTGCGCCACCGCTCGTCGGCATGAGGTCGCCCCGCACGGAAAACGCCTTGATTCAGACTGAAGATATATCTTAAGTTATATCTAAACACGACGAGAGCAGACGAAATGAGAGACCATCATTCCCCCCATCGCGAACACGGTGACAGCCGCGACGGCTTCGAGAAACGCCCCGGCCGCGAACGCGGTGGTCGCGGCCCCAGGGTCTTCGCACCTGGCGATTTGAAATTGCTGCTGCTGGCGCTGATCGCCGAACAGCCCTGCCACGGCTATGACCTGATCCGCCAGATTGAAAGCATGTTCGACGGCGCCTACAGCCCAAGCCCTGGGGTGATTTACCCAACCCTGACCTTTCTGGAAGAGAGCGAAATGATTCAGGGCGATGCCGAAGGTGGAAAAAAACGTTACAGCGTGACCGACGCCGGACGTCTGTCTTTAAGTGAACAAGCGATTGCCCTAGACGGCGTGCGCATGCGGATCGAAGTCAGCAAGCGCTCATTGCGCGGCCATGATCGTCCGGCGGAAATCCACGAAGCGGTGCATAACCTGCGCCACGCCCTGCAAATGCACCATGGCCGCTGGAGCCCGGAGGAAATCCTGCGGGTACGCGATCTGCTCAACAACACCGCCAAAGCCATCGTCGACGGCCCCGCCGTTCAACCCGTTCAGGAGAACGCCGAATGACTGAAGTGATCACCACCATTCACCGTGTCATGCACGAAATCAAACGCCGCCGCCTGGAGGTGCTGCGGGTGGTCGACCTGACCCCGCGCATGCGCCGGATTACCTTGGGCGGCCCCGAACTGGCAGGCTTCGTCAGCCTCGGCACAGACGATCACGTCAAACTGCTGTTCCCGCAGAACGCCGAGCAAGCGGTGGCGCTGGAAACCCTGGTGCTGGGCGCAGGCAAGGACAACGGCCCGCTGCCTGAAATGCGCGACTACACCCCGCGCCGCTACGACCTCAATACCCTGGAGCTGGACATCGACTTCGTGCTGCACGGCGACGGCCCGGCTTCGACCTGGGCCGAGCAGGCCAAACCCGGGCAGTTCCTGCACATCGGCGGGCCCCGTGGCTCGATGATCGTGCCGGACATCTTCGACAGCTACTTGCTGATCGGCGACGAAACCGCCCTGCCCGCCATCGCCCGGCGCCTGGAAGGCCTGGCGGCCAACCGCCGTGCGTTGGTGATCGTGGAAGTGGAAAACGGCAAGGAGCAGCAAGTGCTGCACAGTGCGGCCGAGGTCAATGTGATCTKGGTGCTGCGCGAAGGTGGCAAAGATCATTTGTTGAGCACCGTGCGCCAGATCCAGGTGCCTGTCGGCAGCCTGTACGCGTGGGTGGCGACCGAGAGCAAAGTGTCGCGACAGATTCGTCGGGTGTTGCTCGATGAGCACGGGCTGGACGAGCAATTCGTCAAGGCGATTGGCTACTGGAAACTGGGGGACAGCGAGGAGGAGTAACTGGCGTCAGGCCCCATCGCGAGCAGGCTCGCTCCCACACTGGAACTGTGTACACCCGCCCTTTGTAGGAGCGAGCCTGCTCGCGATGGCGGCGCCTCAGACACTACAAACGCTGACTCTTGGTGCGAGATCCAAGCCACCGATCCAGCCCGATCACCAGCAGCGCAATCACCACAAACCCCGCCAACAACCCGCCGGCATTGATGAACACCTGTGGATAACCCAGCTTGTCGACATCAATGAACGGATACGGGTAAACCGCCAGCAGATGCCCGCGCAACAGTGAATAGGCGAAATACAGCAGCGGATAAATCACCCACAGCGCGATGTGCCACACGCGCAATGTGCCTTTGGGCACATAACGCCACCAATACCCCAGAAACAGCGCTGGCATGATGTCATGCAACAGCTCATCGGCCAGCCATTGCCAACCCTCGGGGTGCCACAAGTGACGCAGCAGCAGGTTGTAGGCCAGGCTCACCACGGCGATGCTCACGGCAATCGCACTGCTGACCCAAGGCTGCAGGAACCAACGGCGCGCGGCTGACTCGCGGGTTGTCCATTCACAGGTCAGCACGGTCGCCACCAGGGTGTTGCTCAGCACGGTGAAATAGCTGAAAAAACTCATCAGCCCGCCGATCAGGCTGGCGCCCAGCGTCCAGCGTGAATGGAGAATCAGGTACATCTGGATGCTCAATCCCGCCCAGCCGAGCGTGGCAGCCACAGCCACAAAACGGCGGCGAAACCCGGACGGATTGACCATGTTCAAAGCGGTCGTTTGGTGCGCATCAACTTCACATACAGGCGTTCGACCTTTTCTCGCGCCCATGGGGTTTTACGCAGGAACGTCAGGCTTGACTTGATGCTCGGGTCGCTCTTGAAGCAGCGGATATCGATGCGTTCGGCCAGCCCCGACCACTCGTAGTGTTCAACCAGCGCGTTGAGGATCTGTTCCAGCGTCACGCCGTGCAGCGGGTCAGAGTTGTGTTCGGTCATGCCGGGCCTTCGAGCAGAGTGGGAATTGGAAGCCGCGCACCTTACGTTAAATGTAGGTGAAACGGAAAAGATCGCAGTCTGCGGCAGCTCCTGCATTGGAATCCGTATCCTGTAGGGGCTGCCGCAGGCTGCGATCTTTTGTCACTGTTACCAAATCCGAAACGATGCATGTCAGCAAAAGCCCTTTCTCTATTTGTAACAGATCATTATCCTTGCGCCCGCCGCCTGCTGAAACGCTTCTTCTGCTAATTTCACGCCTGCCGCTTTCCGTTTATCCCCCAGAAAAAGATCAAGAACTCCGTCTCTATGCCTGACTTTAAATCTTTGCGAGACAGCGCTGTCTTTGCAACTGCTGCCCATCGAAACTTCCTGCCCCTGATTGGTGGCCTCACCGCGCTGGGCCTTGCCTCCTGCGTTCAGGCGGCACCTGCCTTCGATAGCGATTCACCGTGGATGCTCGGTGACTGGAATGGCACTCGCACCGAACTCGCGGAAAAAGGCTACGACTTCAAAGTCGATTACACCGGTGAAATGGGCAGCAATCTGCACGGCGGCTACGACCATGACCGCACCGCGCGCTACAGCGACCAGTTCGGCCTGGGCACCCACCTGGACTTGCAGAAGATCCTCGGCTGKGATGACGCCGAGTTCCAGTTGACCATCACCGAACGCAACGGCAACAACATCAGCAACGACCGCATCAACGACCCGCGTGTCGGCGGCTTCACTTCGGCCCAGGAAGTCTGGGGCCGCGGCCAGACCTGGCGCCTGACGCAGATGTGGTATCAGCAGAAATTCTTCGATGAAAAACTCGACATCAAGGTCGGCCGTTTCGGTGAAGGCGAAGACTTCAACAGCTTCCCCTGCGACTTCCAGAACCTAGCGTTCTGCGGATCCCAGGTCGGCAACTGGGCGGGTGACATCTGGTACAACTGGCCGGTCAGCCAGTGGGCGATGCGGGTCAAATATCACCTGACGCCGCAGTTGTACGCGCAGATCGGTGCGTTTGAGCAGAACTCGTCGAACCTGGATCGCAACAACGGCTTCAAGCTGAGCGGCAGCGGCACCCAGGGCGCGGTCCTGCCGGTGGAACTGGTGTGGACGCCGAAGCTCAATGGCCTGCCGGGTGAATACCGCGCCGGTTACTACTACAGCAGCGCCAGCGCCACCGATGTCTACAAGGACAGCAATGGCCAGCCTGCCGCCCTGAGTGGCGAAGCCTACCGCAGCGCCTCGAGCAAGCACGGCCTGTGGCTGGGCCTTCAGCAGCAAGTCACCAGCCTGGCCAGCGACCACTCCCGTGGCCTGAGCCTGTTCGCCAACGGCACGATGCACGACAAGAAGACCAACGCGATCGACAACTACGTCCAGGCCGGACTTGTCTACAAAGGCCCGTTCGACGCGCGCGCCCGGGACGACATCGGTTTCGCCATGGCCCGCGTTCACGTCAACCCGGCCTTTCGCAAAAATGCCGAGGCGACCAACCAGGCCAACGCGGTCTTCGATTTCGACAATCCGACCTTCCTGCCGCCCCAAGACACCGAGTACAGCGCCGAACTCTACTACGGCGTGCATGTGACCAACTGGCTGACCGTACGCCCGAACCTGCAATACATCCGCCATCCCGGTGGCGTGAACGAGGTCGATGACGCGCTGATCGGCGGGATCAAGGTCCAGTCTTCTTTCTAAAAAACACCGAAAAAACCTGTGGGAGCGAGCTTGCTCGCGATGGACGTCAACGATAACGCTGCGAACCTGATACCCCGCGTCGTTCTCGGGTTTTTCGCGAGCAGGCTCGCTCCTACAAGGGTATGCGTCAACTGAATCGATTTATCTGAACCACGCCCGCGCCGGATCGTCATCTACAGTGAACTTGCGCGGGACTACTTGAAACGTCACGGAGAATCACACTATGAGCACTGATGGTGCCTTGAGTCGAAGCCGTCTGTTGCCGACCCTGCTCGGCATTCTGCTTCTACTGATGGGCCTGGCCATGCTGGCCGGGGGGATCAAGCTGAGCATGCTTGGCGGCTCGCTGTATTACCTGCTGGCCGGTATCGGCATCGCGCTGAGCGGCGTGTTGCTGATCGCCGTCCGCCGCGCGGCGCTAGGCCTGTACGCACTGGTGCTGTTCGCCAGTACCGTTTGGGCGCTGTGGGAAGTTGGCCTGGACTGGTGGCAACTGGTGCCGCGCCTGGCGCTGTGGTTCGCCCTCGGTGTGGTGATGCTGCTGCCGTGGTTCCGTCGTCCATTGCTGATCAACGGCCCTGCCCCCATGGGCACTGGCGCCTTGAGCGTGGCCGTGGTCCTGGCCGGCGCCACCGCCGTGGCCAGCCAGTTCACCCATCCGGGCGAGACCTTGGGCGAACTGGGTCGTGACTCGGCTGACATGACCAGYACTGCGCCGCAGATGCCCGAAGGCGACTGGCAGGCCTATGGCCGCAGCGAATTCGGTGACCGCTACTCGCCGCTCAAGCAGATCACCCCGGCCAACGCCGGCAAGCTGCAAGAAGCCTGGCGTATCCAGACCGGCGACCTGCCAACCGCCGATGACCCGGTGGAACTGACCAACGAAAACACCCCCCTCAAGGCCAACGGCATGCTCTATGCCTGCACCGCCCATAGCAAGGTGCTGGCGCTGGACCCGGACACCGGCAAGGAACTGTGGCGTTTCGACCCGCAGATCAAGAGCCCGGTGGGCTTCAAGGGCTTCGCCCACATGACCTGCCGTGGCGTGTCGTACTACGACGAAGCGGCCTACGCCAAGTCTGAAAACGCGGCCTCCGCAGTGATTTCCGAGGCCGGTAAAGCCGTCGCCCAGGCTTGCCCGCGTCGTCTGTACCTGCCGACCGCCGATGCGCGCCTGATCGCACTCAACGCCGACACCGGCAAGGTCTGCGAAGATTTCGGTAAAAACGGTTTGGTTGACCTGACTCAAGGCATCGGACCGTTCACCCCAGGTGGCTACTACGCCACCTCGCCGGCAGCGATCACCCGTGACCTGGTGATCATGGGCGGCCACGTCACCGACAACGAGTCGACCAACGAGCCATCCGGCGTGATCCGGGCCTTTGACGTACACGACGGTCATCTGGTGTGGAACTGGGACAGCAACAATCCCGACGCAACCGAACCGCTGCCAGAGGGCGAGCACTACAGCCGCAACTCGGCCAACATGTGGTCGCTGGCCAGCGTCGACGAAAAACTCGGCATGGTCTACCTGCCACTGGGCAACCAGACCCCAGACCAGTGGGGCGCAGACCGCACCCCGGGCGCCGAGAAGTTCAGTGCCGGCCTGGTCGCGCTGGACCTGGCCACCGGCAAGGTGCGCTGGAACTACCAGTTCACTCACCACGACTTGTGGGATATGGACGTCGGCAGCCAGCCAACCCTGCTGGACATGAAAACCGCCGACGGCATCAAGCCGGCTGTGATCCAACCGACCAAGCAAGGCAGCCTGTACGTCCTCGACCGTCGCGACGGCACGCCGATCATCCCGATCAAGGAAATCCCGGCTCCGCAAGGCGCCGTGAAAGGCGACCACACCGCGCCGACCCAGGCCCGTTCGGACCTGAACCTGCTGGCCCCGGAACTGACCGAAAAAGCCATGTGGGGCGCCAGCCCGTTTGACCAGATGCTGTGCCGCATCCAGTTCAAGGAGCTGCGTTATGAAGGTCAGTACACCCCGCCGTCGGAACAGGGCAGCCTGATCTATCCGGGTAACGTCGGCGTCTTCAACTGGGGCGGCGTTTCGGTCGACCCGGTTCGCCAGATGCTGTTCACCAGCCCGAACTACATGGCCTTCGTCTCGAAAATGGTGCCTCGCGCCGAAGTCGCGGCCGGCAGCAAGCGCGAGAGCGAAACAGCGGGCGTGCAACCGAACACGGGCGCACCTTACGCGGTGATCATGCACCCGTTCATGTCGCCGTTCGGCGTACCGTGCCAGGCTCCGGCCTGGGGCTACGTGGCCGGCATCGACCTGACCACCAGCAAAATCGTGTGGAAACGCAAGAACGGCACCAGCCGCGACAGCTCGCCATTGCCTATCGGCCTGCCACTCGGCGTGCCAAGCATGGGCGGCTCGATGGTCACCGCCGGCGGCGTCGGCTTCCTCAGCGGCACGCTGGATCAATACCTGCGCGCCTATGACGTCAACACCGGCAACGAGCTTTGGAAAGCGCGCCTGCCGGCTGGCGGTCAGGCTACGCCGATGACCTACACCGGCAAGGACGGCAAGCAGTACGTGCTGCTGGTCGTCGGTGGTCACGGCTCACTGGGCACCAAAATGGGTGACTATGTGATCGCGTACAAACTGTCCGAGTAAGTTTTAGCGGCGGTTCATTGAAAGGCGACGCCCTCACAGG
>NZ_JBGCUL010000162.1:0-7446 GCF_054177685.1 Pseudomonas sp. P5_A2_2 | reverse complement strand
CGGGCAACCTTCTCGATCTCGTCGACAGGACGTTCCTCCACCGCCATTTGCACCAGGGTACCGAAGGCAACCAGCTCACCGTGAAGCATTGAGGCCATGGTCGGAATGGCTGTCAATCCGCGTACCAGCGCATGGGACAACGACAACCCGCCGCTTTCAAAACCAACGCCACTGATCAACACGGTGCCCTCGACTACCCGCTCGACGTCGTCATTGACCTCGTTACGACAAACCGCCTGATAAGCCGACACGCCGTACTGCATCAGCGTGTTGAACACCAGATCGGTCAGCATCAACGCGGTGTGCAGCGCGGGGGTTCCAAAAGAGTTATTGCCACCAGCGGAATGGCATTGATGGGCTTCAAATTTTTTACTGATGGCATCACCAATGCCCGCAGCAAAGAACCGTGCCGGTGCCTGAGCGATGACATGAGTATCAACGATGACGGCTGAGGGGTTCATCTTCAGGTACTCCACTCCCACCACTTTGTGGTCATCATCGTAGAGCACGATCAGCCGACTGGTCGGCGCGTCACTCGAGGCAATGGTCGGRCAAACAATGATGGGAGCGTTGAGATTGACCGCCAGCCCCTTGGCCGTATCAATCGTCTTACCTCCGCCCAGCGCGATGATGGTGTCAGGCGAATGGGGCAAGGCTTGCTCAGACAACAGGGCAATGGCTGCGTGGGTGCATTCACCCGGAAATTCGATGTGCAAAGGCTCGAAACCATGCGCTAGCAAAGCATTGCCAACCTCCGGCCACAAATGCCTGGCGACGAACTCATCGCACAAAACCAACGGACGAGACCGTCCCATGTCGGTCAGTACTCTGCCCAACTGTCTCAAAGCTCCAGGGCCTTGCTCGTACCGCCCTGGGAAACCCATCGCTTYGACCATGGCTGATGCCCTCCAAAAAAGTGATTACTTTTTAGAATCGGGTCGTCAATTTCTGTTGAACGACCCGGTCAAACTCATTCTTTTTGACCTTCGGTCGTTACCGCATCAACCATCCGCCCGCCACATCGACGACTTGGCCAGTAATAAAATCGCTTTCGCTCGATGTGAGGAAGCACGCCGCCCTAGCCACTTCAAGCGGTGTTCCCAGCCGACGTAGTGGTGTCTCGTCGACAACCGCCTGGTTGGCCTGCGCCGAAACGGTTTTGAGCAACGGKGTTTCGATTCGCCCTGGCGCTAATGCATTTACCGTTATCCCAAACGGCCCCAACTCACCGGCCAAATGACGGGTAAAACCAACGATGGCTGCTTTGGTGGCGCTGTAGTGAGCCGCCACTATCGGCAAAAACGCACTGCCCGCCACTGAAGACATGTTGACGATGCGGCCAAAGCCGCGCTCCACCATCCCAGGCGTCAAAACCCGGACCAGGTTGAATGAGCCATTGAGGTTGATGTCGACAACCCGTTGCCATTCCTCGGGGCTCATTGTCCAGATCGGCGCAGGAGCGCCATCGTGCTTTGGCGATATACCTGCGTTGTTGATCAAGGTATCGATAGGGCCCAAATCCTGGCCAAAACGGTCACAGGCGTCAGCGCATTCTTGATAATTAGCCACATCGGCTTTGGCCCAACCGACCGTAAACCCTGCCTCTCGCAGCAGTTCAGCCTGCTGTTGAACCTTCACTGCATCGGCATCGACCAGGGCGACCGCAGCACCTTCCTGGCAATACAGTTCTGCAATAGCAGCGCCAATACCACCACCGGCTCCAGTGACCAAAACGACGCGCCCGGAGTGTCTAGAATTTGTCATAGCGTGTTCTCGTCTTTGTTGCGGAGTAATAAGCGCACAGCCACAGGTCGACTCGATCAGAGCCCCAGGTAGGCACGTTTGACATGAGGGTTATCGAGGAGCTCCTGGCCCGTGCCGCTCAGCACTACCTCGCCGTTTTCAAGTACGTAGCCTCGATGCGCGATACGCAGGGTATGGACGATGTTTTGCTCGACGATCAGCACGGTTGTTCCCAGCTCCAGGATCTTGTTGATGATCTCGAAAACCTGCGAGACCAGCAGCGGCGACAAGCCCAACGACGGCTCGTCGAACATCAATAGCTTGGGCTCGGCCATCAGGCCTCGAGCGATGGCGACCATCTGTTGCTCACCACCCGAAAGCGTTCCAGCGTTCTGATCCAGGCGCTCACGAACCCGTGGAAAGAGATCCAGAACATCGTCGAGACGTTTTTTGTAACCCGCACGAGCGCTGCGTTTGTAGGCCCCCATCAACAGGTTGTCGCGCACGCTAATGAACGGAAACAACTGACGCCCTTCCGGTATCAACGTCAGGCCGGCATCGACAATCTGATCCGGACGATTGCCGTCAATTCGCTGCCCTTCGAATTCGATCGTGCCCTGGGAGKGGGTAACGATGCCGCACAGACTGCGCAAAGTCGTGGTTTTACCCACACCGTTGGCACCGACGATGGTCACCACTTCACCGGCATTGACCTCGAAAGAAACGCCACGAAGGATTTCAGTACCGCCATATCCGCTATGGATGTTATTGAGCTTAAGCATGGCTGTACTCCTTGCCGAGATAGGCTTCGATCACCYGTGGATCGCTGATGACATCCTTCGGCTCACCTTGCATGAGCAAAGCCCCGGAGCTGATTACGATGATGCGGTCCGACAGACTCATGGTTGCTTGCATCAGGTGTTCGATCATCAAGACGCTGACGCCGGAGTCGCGGACTCTGCGAATGACGGCGATCGCCTTGGCCACATCCGTTGGGTTGAGTCCGGCCATCACTTCGTCCAGCAACAATATCCGCGGACGAGTCGCCAGGGCACGGGCCATTTCAAGCCGCTTCATACCGCCGACGGTGAGGTTGCGTGCACGAGTATCCAGCAGGTTGGTGAGCTCGGTCAGTTCAGCGACTTGCTCCGCGACTGCCCTCGCCTCCTTCGCATCAGCCGTGTGCATGAATGCACCGAGCATGATGTTTTCGCAGACACTCAAATCAGCGAACGGTTGAACGATCTGGAAGGTGCGCCCGACACCGGCTTTGGCGAACTCGGCCGGGCTGCTTGGGGTAATCCATTGCCCGTTGCGCAGGCGGACCTTGACMTGGCCTCTGGAGGGCAGCAGGAAACCCGAGAGCTGGTTGAAGACAGTGGTCTTACCCGCGCCATTGGGCCCGATCACCCCGACGATTTCGCCTTCGGCCAAGCTCAGCGACACATCGTTGGTCGCATGCAGCCCGCCGAAGAATTTGTGCAGATTTTCAGCAATCAGAATGGGTTCGCCGCTCATTACCGATTGCGGCTCAGGCGCAGGGGATTTAACTGCCCTCACAGCCGCAGCGAGTGGCCGACGTCCACCGGGTAATGCGTCGATCCAGCCGAACACACGCGCGCCAAATCGCCCCACCACACCCTGCGGAATCGTCAGTACGACCACCACCAGTACAATGCCGTAGACCAGGCCGTGAACACCGCTGCCCATGTCGCCAAGCCAGCCACGCGCAAGCTCCGCCAATGGCAATACCAACAGCGTCCCGATCAATGGCCCCGAAACAGTGCCCAGACCGCCGATCAGCGCGAACATGGCGATCTGAATCGACATCTCCAGCGAGAACATTGAGCCGGGCTCGATGAAGGTCAGATACATCGCATGGAAACTGCCCACCAGGCTGGTGAGAAATGCCGATAAGACGACCGCGATCAGTTTGACTTTGACCGAGTTCACACCGACCGCATGCGCCGCGTCTTCACGCTCGCGAACTGCAATCAGGTAATAACCCAAGCGTGAACTCTTGATCTTCCAGGACACCGCCAAGGTGATGATCAGAAAACCAAAGGCGATCAGCAGATAAGGCCAGCGCGGGCGAAACAACATCCATTCGACGCCCAGCTTAAGCGGTACGCCCAAGCCAGCGGCTCCACCGGTCACGTCATGTTGATTGATGGCCATCAACCGCACGACTTCCAGTACCGCAATCGTCGCCAGGGCAAAAAACGGCCCGCGCAATCTGAAGCAAGGCCAACTGATCAACACCGCCACCATTGACGAAAGGATGGCGCCGGCGAACATCCCAATCCACGGACTGATGCCGAGATTGATCATCAGCAGCGTGGTGGTATAAGCCCCAACACCATAAAAAACCGCATGGCCCAGCGAGAGCTGACCAGCAAAACCTCCGACAATGTTCCAGGCGCTCGCGAGCGCTGCATAACTGCAAATCAGGATGAACAGGTGGTAAACGAAAGGAGAACCAGCCGTGAGCGGAATGATCAATAACGACGCCAGAACCAACACACTGACATAGACACGCGGATGCAGAATATTCATGACCATTCTCCTTATTCAGACCCGCGACCGGCGCCAAACAGGCCTGTCGGACGGAACACCAGGATGCTCAGGAAGATCGAGAAATAAACGACTTCCTTCAGGTCTGGAGCGATGTAGTAACCCGCAAGGCTGTCGACGATTCCGATCAGCATCGCGCCTAYCAAAGCCCCCGAAAGACTTCCAAGACCGCCGAGTACAACGATCACAAATGCGGTCAGGACAAAGAACGTCCCCACCGTAGGGAAAACCGGGTATTGAGGTGCGATGAGGCCAGATGCGACGCCCAGGCAGGCGCAGCCCAAACCGAATGCGAAGATGTAGATCTTCTTCACGTTAACGCCCATCAACTGCGCCGCGTTGCGATGTTGCGCGGTAGCCCGAACGGCTCGGCCCAGAAAGGTGTTTTGCAGGAACCAGTGCAACCCGGCGACCAGAACCAACGACATCACGAACGTGATCAGCTGACCACTGCTTGCGCGAAAGGCGCCCAGGCTGACAGTCCCGGTGCCAAAGCTGACGTTCTGCACGGTCATGACGTCGGCACCGAAGATCAGTAGAGCGCCATTCATCAAGGCGATTGAGACACCTACTGTCGCAAAAATCTGAATATGCCCTTCAGCGCTGAGCAAGGGCTGGATGATGAACCGCTGCATCGCGGCGCCAGCAGCAAACAGAATGATCGTTGTGGGAATAATCGCCACGTAGGGATGAATCCCAAAGTGAGCGTTCATCAAATACACCGCGTACAGACCTATCATCAGGAACTCGCCGTGGGCGAAGTTGACCACCCTCACGATCCCGAAAATAAGCGTCAGACCTATGCTGATAATGGCCAACGTGCCGCCGAGCAATAAGCCGTTCAAAAGGAGCTGGATGAAAATYTCCACGGTTTGCGCCCTCTTTGCGAGCGAACGAATCCGTGAAGCTCCACGATCGAGCTTCAACTGGATTACAGGCTTCAGGGTTGGTCGGAAAAACGCGCTTTTGTCACGGCCGCAGCTTCGGGGTAAACAGTTTTCAGTACCCCGTCCTGCCACTGCATGATTGCCGTATTGGCTCGTTGGTTTTGGCCATTCTCAGCGAACTTGGCTCCGATACCTGCGGCCGTACCGCCGACAGGAATATCCACACTCGCGACCGATGCACGGATCGCATCGGCGTCCAGGGACGCACTTTTTTCCATGGCATCAAGAAAGACTTTCGCACCGACATAGTTGATCAGGCTATGACCTGATCGCGGCTCACTGCCAAAGCGATCTTTGTAGGCTTTGGCGAACGCACTGATGCCTGGAGCTCCATTTTCATTGGTTTGAAACTGAGGAAAATCCACGTCCAGAACACTTTCCATATTTTCAGCGCCGACGACCTTTACGGTGTCCTGCATGGAATATCCGCCACCCGCACCGACTACGGCTTTAGGTTTGAAACCGGCTTCACGGATCTGACGGAAAAACAGTGTCGTATCGTTCTGATAACTGGTCTGCAATACCACGTCCGCTTGTGCACCTTTCAAGCGAAGAATCAGCGACGAGAGGTCCACGGCTTTGGCAGAATACGGAAGCACCTCGACCACGTTCAGCCCTTGCTCTTGCGCCAGCCGCTTCTGGAAGCCAGCGATGGYCGTACCGTACAGGGCATCCTCATGGATGATGGCAATCTTGAGTTGCTTGGGATCGACCTTCAGCGAGGGGCCCACAATTTGCGTAATCGCCGTGATCGTCCCTTCAGCGAAATTTCTGGCGGTTGGGTTGCTACGCATGACGTATTTGAGGTCTCGCTCGGTGATGTTGTCGGAGACCGCACCGAGCTCGAAATACGGCACCCCGGCCATTTCCGTAACCTGCGTGGCAGCAAATGACAGGGCTGAGGAATAGCTGCCGAACACGGCGGTCACATTTTCAACAGACGTCAGTTTGCGGGCGGCACCTACAGCCTGGCCTGCGTCAACCGCGTCGGCTTTGAGCAGTTTGATCTGCTCACCTTTCAAGCCTCCGGCAGCGTTACGCTCCGCGACCGCTATTTCGAGGCCACGATAGCTCTCATCACCGAGCAGAGCCAAAGAACCGCTGAGGGGATAAAGGGCACCCATTTTGATGTCCGCGTATACGGCAATCGGGGTCGTCAGGGAAAGCACAACGCAGGCGGCTTTAACCCAGTTTTTTGTACTCATTGTTGTTATCTCCTGGTTTGGCGCCAGCGCATTTGGGCACCATTTGAACCGCTTCATATCTTTTAAACGACGCTCATGAAAGCCATCGTGCGCGTGGATATGAAAGGTTCTGTTTTAAATTTGTTATTAACCAAGCTCATTTATGAAGCGCTTCATATTTATTTCAAAAAATTGAGCAGCGTCAAGCGCTCAGTTAGGATTGCCAATCTGAAAACGCTTCAAATTTTCGTGACCCACGGGCATGAAAAAACCTGAAGCGCCCGCGACATGCAGGCGCTCCAAAAATAGGACTGATAGAGACAGTATGTGCTCGTGAAAGCATCCGGACTTAAACGCTGTGAACGAAAAATGTTGCCCTCATACGCGTGGGTTTAAATAGAACTCGATGATCGCGGGAAGTACCTGCTCGGGCGCTTCCAAGGTCGGGCTATGCCCAATCTTGCTGAGCCGGATCAATTTCGAGTTCGGCAATTCTCGCTTCATCTCATCGGACCACGCTGGAGGTCGCGGCATGTCCTCCTCACCGTTGATGATCAGCACCGGAATATTGATCGAAGACAACAGAGAGACAGAGCTTTCACGATGCATAACCCCTTTCATCGCAGGGCGCAGCGTTTTTGGCAAAACCTCAATGCGATCGCGCCAATACGCTACCAGCGACTGTTTTTCAGGGTTATTGCGCGTGGTCTTGCCGAACATTACTTCCATGGTCATATCGAGAATTTCGCCCGTGAAACCTTGCTCACCCGCATCAACAACCCATTGCGCAAATCGCGCCCCTTGCTCCGGCGGCTCACCGCAGGCCGATGACCCAGCCACCACCAGGGACCGAAACAGATCCTGCCGTTTGGCGATTAGCCGGAAAGCGACATCGCCGCCCATCGACTGAGCCATGACATTGATTGCCTTGAGTTGCATTACTTCAATCAGCGCGGCCATGTCGTCAGCACACTGATCCATGGTGATGATGTCGACAT
>NZ_JBGCUL010000161.1:0-7490 GCF_054177685.1 Pseudomonas sp. P5_A2_2 | reverse complement strand
GACCGAGGCGATGCGGGAAAGGTAGTTTTCTTCAAACATCTGCTGTGATCTTACTACCGCCATCGCGAGCAAGCTCGCTCCCACAGTGTCCGCGTCGAACGCAAACCTGTGGGAGCGAGCTTGCTCGCGATGGGGGCATCAAACACAACGACTATTTCAGCCCATGGTTACGCTGAAAAACCTCCTCCCCCATCGCCGCAATCTGCCCCTCGATCAACGCTTCAAACGGCTTCAACAACGGCGCAAACGAAGTCGGCGCTTCGAGGGTTTCCAGCGCCTGCACAATCGCCTCCACCGTCGACAACGCTCCCGGCCCCGGCGCCTTGCGCAGGCGATAGCGGGACACACCGCCCTCGGCCAGCGTCACCCTCGGCAGCGCCGCCAGCAGCGGATTGAGGTGCAACATCTTGCGCGCCTTGCGCCAGGTGCCGTCGGGGACCAGCAGCAACAAGGGTTCGTCTGTCGCGGCACAAGCCTGCATCGGTTGGGCATCTTCGCCGGGAAACAGCAACCGCGCCCGATACCCCGGCTGACTCAACAGCGCCGGCAAATCCTCGAACACCTCGCCGACGATCAACTCGGCATTCTTCAACCCAAGCGCCGCCAGGCGCGCGGTATTCAACGCATGATTCACTTCGCTCGGGTGCTGCAACAGCAACACCCGGGTGCGGCTGTCGAGGCTCGGGATCAACGGGCACAGGCAATGAGTTTGCGGGCGCAGGCAGCGCGGACATTGAATTCTGGACATCGTCTTTACGCCTGATTCAGTTGTGCTTTGAGCAGATCACGGAACGTCTGGATCAGCGGCTCGCGGCTACGCCCCCGCCGCACGATCATCGAGAACGGCGCCTGATAACCGAAGGTCGCCGGCAGCAACACCCGCAAGTCACCCTTGTCGGCCCAGGCCTGGGCGTAGTGCTCCGGCAGGTAACCGATGTAGGCGCCGGACAGTACCAGAATCAACTGGGCTTCCATACTTTCCACGGTCGCGGCACTGTGTTTGAAGCCGTGACGCGCCAGTTCAGCCTGGCTCCAGTAGCCACGGCCGACCATGCGCTGCTGGGTGATGACTTGTTCGGGAATGCGCCGCTCGTTGAACAGTGGATGCCGCGTGCTGCAATACAACCAGTGTTGTTCACGGTACAGCGGCATGTACACCAGACCGCTCATGCGCGTGGAAAACGCACCGATGGCCAGGTCGAGGCGGTTGTCCTGTACGCCGAGTTGCAATTCGTAAGGGCTCATCACCGACAGGTGCAAGTGCACGGCTGGGTGTTCCTGGCTGTAGGCGCCGATGGCTTCGGCGAACGGCAGGGCCTTGTCGCTGACAGTGGAATCGATTACCCCGAGGTTCAAGGTACCGCGCAACTCACCCTTGAGGGCGGCGGCGTATTGCTCGAAGCCTTCGAGTTCGCCCAACAGACGCAGGGTTTCCTGATGGAACAGCTCGCCCTTGCTGGTCAGGCTGAAACCGCCACGGCCGCGATGGCACAGCACCAGGCCAAGGGCCGCTTCGAGCTGACTCATGTAGGTGCTGATGGCTGACGTCGAGAGATTGAGCTCTTGCTGGGCGTTGGCGAACCCCTGATGGCGCACCACGCTGACGAAAATGCGCAATAGTTTCAGGTCGGGTAAAGCGTTGGCCATGTCGGACTCCGATAACGAGGTGACGCGCAGTGCTCCAGTCGATAAAGAACCTTGTGGGAGCGAGCTTGCTCGCGATGAGGGCATGACAATCGACATCAATGTTGACTGCCCCGCCGCCATCGCGAGCAAGCTCGCTCCCACAAGGTTTGCTCCTGGCATCGGGYTTAGCGTATGGCGTGAAGTCTATCGCTGTCCCAGCCATTAGTTTAGAAAAATCTGAACTAAGTATTTGCCCGTAGCGATTCTTCCCGGCCACTACATTTCGCAGAATCGGCGCCACAAGGTTCGCCCGTACTCTCGTGAACGGCTTACCTGAATAAATAAAACAACGACGATGAGGCCTTTACCCGTGGACAAGATTCTTCACCAACCACTGGGCGGCAACGAAATGCCGCGCTTCGGCGGCATCGCCACCATGATGCGACTCCCCCATTTGAATACCGCTGCCGGCCTGGACGCTGCCTTCGTAGGTGTGCCACTGGACATCGGTACCTCGCTGCGCCCTGGCACCCGTTTCGGGCCTCRCGAAATCCGCGCTGAATCGGTCATGATCCGCCCGTACAACATGGCCACCGGTGCTGCACCGTTCGACTCGCTGTCGGTTGCCGACATTGGCGACATYGCAATCAACACCTTCAACCTGCTGGATGCCGTACGGATCATCGAAGAGTCCTACGACAACATCCTCGAACACGATGTGATCCCCCTGACCCTGGGCGGCRACCACACCATCACCCTGCCGATCCTGCGTGCCATCCATAAGAAGCACGGCAAGGTCGGTCTGGTGCACATCGACGCTCACGCCGATGTGAACGACCACATGTTCGGCGAGAAGATCGCCCACGGCACCACCTTCCGTCGCGCCGTTGAAGAAGGTCTTCTGGATCCGGACCGTGTCGTGCAGATTGGCCTGCGCGCCCAAGGCTACACCGCTGACGACTTCAACTGGAGCCGCAACCAGGGCTTCCGTGTGGTTCAGGCCGAAGAGTGCTGGCACAAATCGCTGGAGCCCTTGATGGCTGAAGTCCGCGAGAAAGTCGGCGGCGGTCCTGTTTACCTCAGCTTCGACATCGACGGCATCGACCCTGCCTGGGCACCGGGTACTGGCACTCCGGAAATCGGCGGCCTGACGACCATTCAGGCGATCGAGATCGTTCGTGGCTGCCAAGGCCTCGACCTGGTCGGTTGCGATCTGGTAGAAGTCTCGCCCGCTTACGACACCACCGGTAACACCTCACTGCTGGCCGCCAACCTGCTGTACGAAATGCTCTGCGTACTGCCTGGCGTAGTCCACCGCTGAGGAATGCTCGTGAACGAACGTGATCAGGTTCTGAAAACCGCCGCCGATCTGGTGTCCGCTTTTGCCCGTAACGATCGCGAAGCCTACTTCGGCGCTTTCAGTGCCGATGCCAGCTTCGTCTTCTACACCCTCGAACAGCCCCTGCTGTCGCGCGACGCCTATCAGGCGATGTGGGACAGCTGGCGCGCCGAGGATGGCTTTGAGGTGCTCTCGTGCACCTCGAGCAACGCTTTCGTCAGCCTGCAGGGTGACGTGGCGATTTTCATCCATGACGTAGCCACTGAGTTGCGCATGCAAGGGGAGCAACACTTCAGCCAGGAGCGCGAGACGATTGTTTTCAAGAAACAAGCGTCTGGCCAAGAACAACAAGGCCTATGGCTGGCCTGCCACGAACATTTGTCCGCGATGCCGGAAGGGCTGCCACCCCCTTAGCCAACACAGGTGACGCTCACGCACGATGAGCGCGCCTTTATGATCGGAGCTGATCATGAATAACAACAACAAAGACCAAAGCCTTACGCAAATTGAAACCCACGGGGTCGAACAGATCCCGGACAACGAACGCACCGCAGGCCCGACGGACTTGTTCCGGATGATCTTCGGTGGTTCCAACACCTTTGCCACCGCCGTCCTCGGCAGCTTCCCGGTACTGTTCGGCCTGTCTTTCCAGGCGGGCGTCTGGGCGATTGTGCTGGGCGTGTTGCTGGGTTCGCTGATCCTCGCGCCCATGGGCCTGTTCGGCCCGATCAACGGCACGAACAACGCCGTGTCTTCCGGTGCGCACTTCGGCGTGCACGGGCGGATCGTCGGTTCGTTCCTGTCGCTGTTGACCGCCATTGCCTTCTTCTCGCTCTCGGTGTGGAGTTCGGGTGATGCGCTGATCGGTGGCGCCAAACGCCTGATCGGCCTGCCGGAAACCGACCTGACCCTGGGCCTGGCCTACGGTCTGTTCGCGATCCTGGTACTGACCGTGTGCATCTATGGCTTCCGCTTCCTGCTGTGGGTCAACAAGATCGCGGTATGGAGTGCMAGCCTGTTGTTCCTGCTGGGCGCCTTCGCCTTCRCCGGTCCCTTCGATGTGAACTACGCCGGCACCGTGAACATGGGGCAACCCGGTTTCTGGGCCGCGTTCATCGGTGCTGCGCTGGTGGCCATGAGCAACCCGATTTCCTTCGGTGCGTTCCTCGGCGACTGGTCGCGCTACATTCCCCGTGACACCTCCAAGCGCCGCATCATGGCGGCGGTGGTGATTTCGCAGATCGCAACGTTCATCCCGTTCCTGTTCGGCCTGACCACCGCGACCATCGTAGCGATCAAGGCGCCGGACTACATCGCGGCCAACAACTATGTCGGCGGCCTGCTGGCGGTATCGCCGAGCTGGTTCTTCCTGCCGGTATGCCTGATCGCGGTGATCGGTGGCATGTCCACCGGTACCACCTCGCTCTATGGCACCGGCCTGGACATGTCCAGCGTGTTCCCACGAGTGCTGTCGCGGGTCAAGGCCACGCTGCTGATCGGTGTGATGTCGATTGCCTTCATCTTCATCGGGCGCTTCGCGGCCAACCTGGTGCAGAGCGTGTCGACCTTCGCCGTGCTGATCATCACCTGCACCACCCCGTGGATGGTGATCATGATCATCGGCCTGCTGGTGCGTCGCGGCTTCTACTGCCCGGATGACCTGCAAGTGTTCACCCGCGGCGAGAAAGGTGGCCGCTACTGGTTCACCCACGGCTGGAACTGGCGTGGCCTGGGTGCCTGGATCCCGAGTGCGGCCGTCGGCCTGTGCTTCGTGAACCTGCCGGGGCAGTTTGTCGGGCCGCTGGGCGAAATGGCCGGTGGTATCGACATCAGCCTGCCGGTGACCCTGGGCCTGGCCTCGGTGGTGTACCTGGTTCTGCTGAGCCTGTTCCCGGAATCGAGCGCAGTGTTCGGCCCGAACGACCCTCGCAGCCAGAGCGCAAGCATCACGGCGAAACCAGAACTACGTCAGACGGCCTGACGCATTCTCCCTGTGGGAGCGAGCTTGCTCCGGGCGGCGTTCCGACGATGACAGCGGCACATTCAACATCAATGTGACCGACACACGGCTATCGCGGGCAAGCTCGCTCCCACAGAAAGCAGCTACATCGAACCAATTTTGTTCCACCATAAAAAAGACAATCGGAGACACGCAACAATGGCTTTGGATTTATTCGTCGTACTCATCTACGCCGCCGCGATGTTGATACTCGGCTACTACGGCATGCGCAAGGCCAAGACCAACGAAGACTTTTTGGTCGCCGGTCGTAACCTCGGCCCAAGCCTGTACATGGGCACCATGGCTGCCACCGTTCTGGGCGGCGCGTCCACGGTGGGCACCGTGCGTCTGGGTTACGTGCATGGCATCTCCGGTTTCTGGCTGTGTGCGGCCCTGGGTTGCGGGATCGTGGCGCTGAACCTGTTTCTCGCCAAACCGCTGCTTAAACTGAAGATCTACACCGTTACCCAGGTGCTGGAAAAACGCTACAACCCGATGGCCCGCTCCGCGAGCGCGGTGATCATGCTGGCCTACGCACTGATGATCGGCGTGACCTCGATCCTGGCGATCGGCACCGTGCTGCAAGTGCTGTTCGGCCTGCCGTTCTGGATCTCGGTCCTGCTCGGTGGCGGCGTCGTGGTGATCTACTCCGCCATCGGCGGCATGTGGTCCCTGACCCTGACCGACATCGTCCAGTTCGTGATCAAGACCGTAGGCCTGATGTTCATCCTGTTGYCAATCTGCCTGTACCGCGTTGGCGGCTGGGATGAGTTGGTGTTGAAACTGCCGGCGGCGAGCTTCAGCTTCACCACCATCGGCTGGGACACCATCATCACCTACTTCATGATCTACTTCTTCGGCATCCTGATCGGTCAGGACATCTGGCAACGGGTGTTCACCGTCAAGACCGCCAAAGTGGCTCAGGTTGCCGGTACCGCCGCCGGTATCTACTGCATCCTCTACGGCCTGGCCTGCGCCCTGATCGGCATGGCTGCCCACGTGCTGATCCCGGATCTGGACAACGTCAACAACGCCTTCGCCGCGATTGTGAAACTGTCCCTGCCGGACGGTATCCGTGGCCTGGTGATCGCCGCCGCACTGGCCGCCATGATGTCCACCGCCAGCGCCGGCCTGCTGGCCGCTGCCACTACCCTGACCGAAGACCTGCTGCCGAAACTGCGTGGCGGCAAACAGTCGAGCCTGGCGATCAACCGCCTGTTCACCCTGTTGACCGGCATCGTGGTACTGGGCATCGCCCTGATCGTGAACGACGTGATCAGCGCCCTGACCCTGGCCTACAACCTGCTGGTAGGCGGCATGCTGATCCCGCTGATGGGCGCCATCTTCTGGAAGCGCGCCACCACTGCTGGCGCCATCGCCAGCATGGGTATGGGCTTCGCCACTGCGCTGCTGTTCATGTTCAAGGACGGTCTGGACGCCAACACCCCGATCTATTACAGCCTCGGTGTAGGCCTGGTGAGTTTCGTGGTGGTGAGTTTGATGTCCCGCCGCACGGCAGCAGTGGTCAGCGCCGCCTAAGCTGAACATAACGACTTGATGCTTTCTTCGACGGGTGTGGCGTCGGTTGCCACACCCGTTTTTTTTCGTCTGAAGGAAACTGCACATGAAGATCGTCAGCCGCGACCAGTGGTTCGAAGTGAAACCGCTCAGTGACGGCATCCGCCTGATTCACGAGCCGTACATCCGCCCCTTCTACCGCTGCAACCTCTGGCACATCCAGGGCCGTGACAAAGACCTGTTGCTGGACAGCGGCTCGGGCCTGGTCAGCCTGCGCGAGCAACTGCCGTGGATCACCGAACGGCCGCTGGTGGCGGTGGCCAGCCATTGCCATTTCGATCACATCGCCGGTCATCACGAATTCACTGAACGACTGGTGCATCCGGCTGAAGCGGACATTCTTGCCGCACCGGACGGCGACAACGACCTGAGCAAAGCCTTTGTCGGCGACGACATGTTCGAAGCCCACCCTGATTGCCCGCTGTGCTACGCCGAATACCGGGTCAAAGCCGCACCGGCCACGGGGTTTGTCGAAGATGGCGATGTGCTGGATCTGGGCAACCGGGTATTGCAGGTCGTGCACACACCGGGACACTCGCCGGGTGGCATCTGCCTGTACGAAGCCGCCACCGAGACTTTATTCAGCGGCGACATCATCTACGACGGCCCGCTGATCGAAGACGCCTACCATTCCAACCTCGATGATTACGCCCACAGCCTGCAACGCTTGTGTGAGTTGTCGATCCGCACGGTGCATGGCGGGCATTTCGGCAGTTTTTCCGGGGAGTATTTGCGCAGCATGATTGACCAATGGCAGCGCTCACATGGCTAAAGCCTGCTGTACTCAACGACAGGAACTGCTCCGGCACGGAGAACAAAACCGCCTCCTCCTCGAAGAACGCTCATGAAAAAAGCTGCCGTTCGTGCTGTCGTGCACCGCTACATCAGCCGCCTGCTGGAAGGCCGGGATGACTTCGACGACAACGCCAGCCTGGCGCAGTTGGGATT
>NZ_JBGCUL010000160.1:0-7492 GCF_054177685.1 Pseudomonas sp. P5_A2_2 | reverse complement strand
CCGTAACGTCAAACACATCGCCGGACGGCTGCTCAAGCAGCCGGCCCGTGAAGGCGTGGTGGCTGCACAAAGCCGTCTTGGCCAATTGATGTGCCGGGAATGCGGGAATGCCCGGGACCGCCGGATCGGTCAGGACCTGCTGCGTCAGGCCGCCCGGGCAGGCGATCGCCGCGCTCAACAGGAACTGGGGCTGATCGAAGACTGAGCTGTCCAAGACCAGACGCCTTGGTTAACCTTCAGGTTTTATCCGATTGGCAGGAGTGGCTATGGCAATGGATTTGACCAGCGTATTGCTGGGTCTGGCAGCGGCTGCGTTACCGTTGCTGGTATTGGCCTGGCAACTTCAGCGTCGGGCCAGCACCACGCAGGCAGACGTTGCACTGCTGCAAGAGCGCCTGGCCATGGCGCAACTGGCGCAGGACGGATTGAACGCACAGCTCGAATCCAGCCGCGACGAAATCGCTGACCTGACCCAGGCCAACGCCGCCAAACAGGCGGATCTGGCGGCGCTGCGTCGTGAAGTCGAACTGCTGCAGATCGAGCGCGACGACGCCCGGGACGCCGCCCATGCGTGGAATATCGAGCGTGCCGGCAAGGAAGCCGAATTGCGCCGTCTGGATGCCCAGGCCGCTTCGCTCAACGCCGAATTGCGCGAGCAACAGGACAGTCATCAGCAACGCCTCAACGACCTGCAAGGTTCGCGGGACGAGTTGCGCGCGCAGTTTGCCGAGCTGGCGGGGAAAATTTTCGATGAGCGCGAGCAGCGTTTTGCCGAAACCAGTCAGCAGCGCCTGGGGCAGTTGCTTGATCCGTTGAAAGAGCGCATCCAGTCCTTCGAAAAACGTGTCGAGGAAAGCTATCAGAATGAGGCTCGTGAGCGGTTCTCCCTGGCCAAGGAGCTGGAGCGACTGCAACAGCTGAATTTGCGCCTGAGCGATGAAGCCACCAACCTGACCCGCGCCTTGAAAGGGCAAAAGACCCAGGGCAATTGGGGTGAACTGATTCTTGAGCGCGTGCTCGAGCATGCGGGACTGGAGAAGGGCCGCGAGTACCAGACGCAGGTCAATCTCAAGGGACCGGACGGCGAGCGCTTTCAGCCGGACGTGATCATTTATCTGCCGGGCGACAAGCAGGTGGTGGTCGACTCCAAGGTCAGCCTGACGGCCTATCAGCAATACGTGGCGGCTGAGGACGAGGCCATCGGCCAGATCGCCATCAAGCAGCACGTGCTGTCGTTGCGCAATCACGTCAAAGGCTTGGCCGGCAAGGATTACAAGCGTCTCGATGGCTTGCACAGCCTGGATTTCGTATTGCTCTTCGTACCGATCGAGGCGGCGTTTTCTGCCGCGTTGCAGGCTGAGCCGACGCTGTTTCAGGAGGCATTCGACCGCAACATCGTGATCGTCAGCCCCACCACGTTGCTGGCGACCCTGCGTGTCATCGACAGCCTGTGGAAACAGGAGCGCCAGAGCCAGAATGCCCGGGAGATCGCCGAGCGGGCCGGGTGGCTGTATGACAAGTTCGTACTGTTCATTCAGGATCTGGACGAGGTCGGCAATCGCCTGCAGCAACTGGACAAGGCCTACAGTTCGGCGCGCAACAAGCTGACAGAAGGGCGTGGCAACCTGGTCAGTCGCAGTGAACAACTCAAGCTGCTGGGCGCACGGGCCAGCAAGAGCYTGCCGGCGGACTTGCTGGAGCGGGCSATGACGGATGTCGATGGGTTGGTCGAGTTGCCGGAGTAGCCCCGGGCGACTGCTGATTATTGTGGCGAGGGGGCAAAGTGTTAGCTTGCCTCGTTACAGCGGCAAATACCGACTCAACAACGCCCGCAACGCCGCCGGTTTCACCGGTTTTGCCAGGTAATCCAGCCCCGCGGCATGCACCTGGTCGACCGTCTCCGGCCGGCCATCGGCGCTGATCACCACCCCGGGAACCGGCTCGCCCATTTGCGTGCGCAACCAGGYCATCAAATCGGTTCCGGTCTCGCCATGATCGAGGTGGTAATCCACCAACGCCAATTGCGGGCGCATGCCTTCGCCAAGCAATGCGGCACATTCCTCGCGATTGCGTGCGGTCCAGACCTGGCAACCCCAGCGGCTGAGCAGACTGTTCATGCCGATCAGGATGCTGTCCTCGTTGTCGATGCACAGCACCTGCGCCCCATTGAGCAATTTGCCATTGAGCTCGGCGACTTTGACCGGCGCTGCGGTTTGCGCCCGGGCCAGCGGCACGCTGACGCTGAACACGCTACCGCGTCCCGGCCAGGAGCGTACGCGCAAGGTATGACCGAGCACGCGACATAGCCCGTCGGCAATCGCCAGCCCCAGGCCGAGACCTTTTTCGGCCCGTGTCTGGTGGCTGTCGAGGCGCTTGAACTCTTCGAAAATCACCTGCTGTTTGTCTTCCGGAATGCCCGGTCCAYGGTCCCAGACTTCCAGGCTCAATCCTTCCTTGTGCCGACGAACCCCCAACAACACCGGCCCTTTGCCGTAGCGGAAAGCGTTGGTCAGGAAGTTCTGCAAAATCCGTCGCAGCAATTTGATGTCGCTGTCGACCCGCAGCGCACTGCCGCGAACGCGGAACTCCAGTTTTTGTTCGCGCGCCAGCGCCTTGAACTCGGTACCAAGGGTATCGAACAGTTCGTTGAGTGCGAATGGCTGGCGATTCGGATTGATCTTGCCGTTCTCCAGGCGGGAAATGTCCAGCAGGTCGCTGATCAAGTCCTCGGCCGAGCGCAGTGAGCTGTCCAGGTGCTCGACCAGTTTCTGCGCCTCGCCCGACAAACCATCTTCCTGATGGGAGAGGGCGGCGGAGAACAGCCGCGCCGCATTCAGCGGCTGCATCAGGTCATGGCTGACAGCCGCGAGGAAACGGGTCTTCGACTGGTTGGCCGCCTCGGCGGTGCCTTTGGCTTCGGTCAGGGCAACGTTGAGCTGCGACAATTCGTGGGTGCGTTCGGTGACCCGTTGCTCCAGGCCTTCGTTGGCTTCGGTCAGCGCCTGCTCGGCTTCGCGGAACGCGGTGATGTCGGTGAAGCTCATGACGAAGCCGCCGCCCGGCATCGGGTTGCCGATCAGCTCGATCACCCGGCCGTTGGGGAACAGTCGTTCGGAAGTATGTGCGCGGCCCTGACGCATCCAGTGCAGGCGACGGGCGACATGCACTTCGGCCTCGCCGGGTCCGCACAATCCACGCTCGGCATTGTGACGGATGATGTCGGCAATCGGCCGGCCGACTCTGATCAGGCCATCCGGGTAGTTGAACAAATCCAGATAGCGACGGTTCCAGGCCACCAGTTTCAGCGACTGGTCGACCACGCTGATGCCCTGGGTGATGTTTTCGATGGCGCCTTGCAGCAAGGCACGGTTGAATTGCAGCACCTCCGAGGCTTCGTCGGCGATGCGCACGACGTCCTCCAGTTGCATCTCCCGGCCTTCAATGGCCGCCTTTACCACCGCGCGGGTCGAGGAGGCTCCGAGCACACCGGCCAGCAAGCGTTCGGTGTGGGCGATCCATTCACTGTCGGCGTTCTGGTTCGGGTTGAAACCTTTGCCCTGGCGATAGGCAAAACGGATGAAGCTTTGCCGGGCGCGTTCTTCGCCGACGAAGCGCGCCGCCAATTGCAGCAAGTCGTCGATCTGCACCGCCAGCATCGAGCGTGCGCTGGGGCGGGTACTGATTTCCTGGCCGATGAAGCGGCCCGCCTGCCAATGCTCGGAAACCCGGGTACGGGACAACACCGAGACCCAGGCGAACAGTGTGAAGTTGCCTGCCAGCGACAGCACCACGCCTTGGGTCAACGGAGTGATCGGCAGGTTCAGTGGATTGCTGTGCAACCAGGCCAGGCCCGGGAAGGTGCTCAAGGACAGGCCGAGGCTGAGGGCGGCAATCGGCAGGATCAAGGTGTAGAACCAAAGGAAGGTGCCTGCGGCGAGGCCGGCGAAAACGCCGCGGCGGTTGGCCTGTTTCCAGTACAGCGCACCGAGCATGGCGGGGGCCAGTTGGGTCACGGCGGCGAAGGCGATCTGGCCGATGGTCGCCAGGCTGGCGGTCGAGCCCAGCAGGCGATAACTGACGTAGGCCAGCAGCAGAATGACCACGATGCTGACACGTCGCACCGACAGCATCCACTGGCGGAACACTTCGAACGGGCGCTCGGCGTTGTTGCGCCGCAGCAGCCACGGCAACAGCATGTCGTTGGACACCATGGTCGACAGCGCCACGCTGGCCACGATCACCATGCCGGTGGCCGCCGATGCGCCACCGATAAATGCCAACAGGGCCAGCGCCGGGTGCGCCTGGGCCAGGGGCAGGCTGATGACGAACGAGTCTGGCAACACCGAGCTGGGCAGCAGCATCTGGCCGGCCAGTGCGATCGGCACGACAAACAATGCCGCGAGGGCGAGGTAGGCCGGGAATACCCACTTGGCCAGGCGCAGATCCTGGGGCTCGATGTTCTCGACAACGGTCACGTGAAACTGCCGCGGCAGGCAAATGATCGCCATCATCGCCACACCGGTCTGCACCACCATCGACGGCCAGTTGATGGTTTCCTTCCAGTACTGTTCCAGCCGCGGCGCAAGCATGGCCTGGTCGAACAGGTCGTCGAAACCGTCGTACAGGCCGTAGGTCACGAAGGCGCCGACGGCGAGAAACGCGAATAATTTCACCAATGACTCGAAGGCAATGGCCAGCACCATGCCGCGGTGGTGCTCCGTGGCGTCGAGGTTGCGGGTACCGAAGACGATGGTGAACAGCGCCAGCACGAGCGACACGATCAGCGCGGTGTCCTGGGCACGGGTGCCCATGGCGTCGGCGCCGGCACCGATCAGCAGGTTCACGCCGAGCACGATGCCTTTGAGCTGCAGCGCGATGTAGGGCAGCACACCGACCATGCAAATCAGCGCCACTACCACCGCCAGCGACTGGGATTTGCCATAGCGCGCGGCGATGAAGTCGGCGATCGAGGTGATGTTCTCCTGCTTGCTGATCATCACCATTTTTTGCAGGACCCACGGCGCCCCGACCAGCAACAGGATCGGCCCCAGGTAGATCGGCAGGAACGACCAGAGTTGTTCGGCGGCCTGGCCCACGGAGCCAAAGAAAGTCCAGCTGGTGCAATAGACCGCCAGCGACAGACTGTACACCCAGGCACGCACTCGCGGCGGCAAGGGCGCGCTGCGACGGTCGCCATAGAAGGCGATGGCGAACATGATGGCCATATAGGCCAGGGCGACGGCGGCGATCAGCCCGGTGGACAGCGACATGGGGGCTCCAGACAAAAGACATCCGGGACTTGCGCCCGGACAGACAGTCTCGCACGACCGCCAGCGTTAGTCAGTGTCGACCAAGGTCGTGGCGTGGCGGGGTGTCGCAGGTGACTTTTCAGTGTCTGGACTGGCCCCATCGTCGGAACGCCGCCCGGACCAAGCTCGCTCCCACATTTGCCCTGTGTTCGCCGACCCTTGTGGGAGCGAGCTTGCTCGCGATGGGGGCCTCACTGACTGAATGCGATCTCGATCAACCGATGCAACTCTTCAACCTCAAGCGGCGCCTCGGAAAACAGAATGCGAAACACCGTCGGCGCGGCGATCAGATTGATCAGCCGATCGACACTGGGCTTGGGCTGATCCGGATAGCGATCCAGAATCGTCTGCAGTTGCCCGCCAATGATTGTCGCGCAATAACTCGGCTTCAACGCTGCCTGCACGTCRCACAGCATGTTGCGGCCGGGTTCGGAGCTCATCTCGTCCAGGTACTGCTCGGCCCAGGCGCGCACGTCGCCGTGAAGGCTGCCGGTATTGGCCGGCTCGTTGTCGGGCTGCATGCGGGCGAGGGCGACGTCGGCCAGCAGCGCCGACACATCGCCCCAGCGTCGATAGATGGTGGACGGGGTGACACCCGCGCGCGCCGCAATTTGTGGCACCGTCACGCTGGCGCGGTCCTGCTCCTCAAGGAGTTGGCGCACGGCCGAATGAATCGACTCTTGTACCCGGGCGCTACGGCCGCCGGGGCGTAAAGTGGGAGCTGTCATCTTGTGTTTCCTGTATTGCACCGGGTCTTGCGGCTGGCATCCGGTCCTGAAAGCCATGTATCGGACCTTAACACAAAGAATTTGCTTTAAGAGGGATCCAGTAGCACACTCCGCAAAAGCAAAAAATTAGCTTTTGCGGAGTGTGTCCATGCCCGATTCTCCTTCAAATCGTGCCAGCCTGTGGTTTCTGGCAATAACCTTACTCAGTTTTCTGGCGGCTTCCACCGCGCCGACGCCGCTGTATCACCTGTATCAGGAGCAGATGCAGTTTTCGGCAGCGACCTTGACCCTGATTTTCGGCGTCTACGCCCTCAGCCTGTTGGCAGCGTTGCTGACGGTCGGCTCGCTGTCGGATTACCTGGGGCGCAAACCGGTGATTTTTACGGCGGTGCTGCTGAACATCCTGGCGATGTTGCTGTTTATCTACGCCGACAGCGTTGCGTGGCTGATCAGTGCCCGTGTGCTGCAAGGGTTTGCCACCGGCATGGCGACTGCCGTGTTGAGTGCAACCTTGCTGGACACCGATCGCCAACAAGGCCCGCTGGTCAATAGCGTCGCACCCTTGCTCGGCATGGCTCTGGGTGGAATGGGCTGCGGTTTGCTGGCCGAGTTTGCGCCGGCGCCGTTGCACCTGACCTATTGGCTGCTACTTGCTCTGTTCGCGATGCAGGCCGTATTTGTCTGGCGTTTGCCGGAGAGCGTCACGCGCCAGTCCGGGGCTTGGGCATCATTGCGGCCCACCCTRCATGTGCCGGTCCAGGCGCGCGCGACGTTATGGCGGGTGTTGCCGCTCAACACGGCGACTTGGGCGCTCGGCGGTTTTTACGCGTCGCTGGCACCTTCATTGGTGCGCACGGCGACGGGTTCAACGTCGAACCTGATTGGCGGGGCGACCGTCGCCGCATTGACGGTGACCGGTGCCCTGATGATTTACACCTTGCGCAATCAGGCGGCGACCAAGGCACTGCAACTGGGCGCCAGTTCGTTGCCGGCGGGAGTCGCCCTGATTCTACTGGGCGTGCACAGTGCCAGTTTGCCGCTGTTTTTCCTCGGCACGCTGGTCGCCGGTTGTGGCTTCGGCGCCGGTTTCCTCGGGGCGGTGCGCAGTCTGGTGCCGCTGGCCTTGCCCCATGAGCGCGCCGGGTTGATGTCGGCGTATTACGTGCTGAGTTATCTGGCGTTCTGCCTGCCGGCGCTGCTGGCCGGGAACCTGGCGCGGACCTTTGGTCTGGTGGCAACCACCGATGGTTATGGTGCGGTGCTGATGGTGCTGGCCTTCATTGCAATGGCGGGTTTACTGCGGTCGCGTTCGGCCAGGGTTTGCGAGGCCAACCGGTAAAATTGAGTTAGCCTTGGCACCCACTCAGCTCACTCGAAGGATCGGACCATGAAGATCATCCGCAGCAAATCGTTTACCGGCGAGCGTGCCTGGGCCGCGCTGGATATCGCCAATAT
>NZ_JBGCUL010000159.1:0-7494 GCF_054177685.1 Pseudomonas sp. P5_A2_2 | reverse complement strand
GCTCCCGCCCAATAAACTCACCGCCCGCTACCTCGAGCAAAACAGCGATCAGGTAAAGGTTGAACTGCCTGGCTATACAGCCCCCCGACCCTGGGACCGCATCACTTGGCATTGGGGGGTAAGACTGAGTGATGAGAACCCTGGCGGCGTCATTGAGCTTAACGATACCAATTACACCTTGCCTGTTAAGTTCAACGTTACTGGAGATCTGATACGTGATCGGGGCAATGGCGTGCGGTACGTGCGATACGAGATCAAAGACCGGGCTGGCAACGTCAGCAAGTCTGTGGATTTCGTCGAGTTGGACGTCGACGCCACGCCAATCCCGCGCAAATTGCCACCATCAAAAGTCAAGGAGGCGTCGTCGGGAGCATCGAGCGGTGTACTGATCCCCAGCCATGGGGTCAACGGTGTCACGGTCACTATCCCGTCCGACGCAGTCATTTACGAGGGTGAAGAGGCCTTCGTGCAATGGGCCGCGCCAGGGACTGTCGGCGAATTTCGAACCAATACGCCGGTCTCGGCAGGTTCCAGGGAGTACAACATTCCAAAAGACAAGATTGCTCAGCATCTGGGCAAGACCTTGCCGGTGTATTACGAGGTCATCGAGCCCGGTGTGACAGACCCGCATAAGTCGCAAAATTACAGTTTACGGGTTGAAGAGCTGACCGGTTTACCCAGTGTGCAATGCACCCAGGTAGCGGGCGGCAAGCTCAGCCTCGCGAGCCTCACGACAGGGGTCGCTGACTTCACGCTCGCAAGCTGGACCTTCATGGCGACCGATCAGTACCTTACCGTCACCGTGGTAGGCGTCGACAGCAACAGTCAAAAACTCGAGATCCCGATACTCACCGACTCCCGGGTTCCGGAAGTGGCGCCAGTCATTTCTGTCGGGCGGATTGCAAAGGCCGATCTGCAACGTTTCAAACTGAATCTGGGGTTTGAGGTGGTGGTCAAGGTAAGTTTCGACAGCCTGCAGACCTGGAAGACGTTTGGAAAATTGACCCCGCAACTCATTGCCTGAGGCTTGATTGGAGGAGCGGGTTTGTCTGACAGGACAAACCCGCTCCTTCGTTCCGGGTACCCCTTATCTGGGTTTATTTGTAGGTGAGGGTAAAGCTCAGTGCACCTTTGGCCACACCAGGGCGAACCGCAGTGGTGGGTTCGGTCTGGTAGAAGCGCGCTTTGAAATTCAGCACGGTGGTGCCTGGCGATATCGCGGTTATTGGCACTTCGGTGGCAAGCTCCACGGGCGAACCATCACCCTTGAGTATCTGAATGCCCATTCCTTTGGCATCCGAATCGGTTGTCAGGCTGAATACGCCGTCGGTGGTAGGGCCGATGGGGGCTGACCCAAGGATGCCGTCGAGGCGGATATTGGCCGTCGCGACGAAACCTACACGCGGATCGGTCTCGCATTGGCTCAACGTGATATTGAAAGGGACCGGCGTGGTGGTGTAGCCCTCCCCGGTGAAGTCAGTGGTGTCCCAACTCCCAAGTGGTACGGGGTCGGCACTGACCGGGTTGACGCCGACGCTGCATTGGGCCTGAATGATGGTGCCAATCAATCCATATCCGAACGCTTTGCCCAGATCAGTGATATGCCCACTGAACAGCTCGCTACCATCAAGGCTGTGAGGGCCGGGTGCCAAAGGGCCGGTTTTCACCAGTGTTACCTGATTGTTCAAGCTATTGAGCTGAATGGCTGTCAATATGTTTTTGTCGTTGAATCCATCATAGGGCACGGTCGGACGGCCGATAGGGACGAAAGAGGTGGTACCCTCGCCATTGAGTGGAAAGCCCAGTTTTATTCGAACGCCCACGCCGGCAATATTGGTTTGCAGGATTTTGCCAGTGACATCCTCTCCATTGATCGGCTCCAGCGGGCCAGGAAAGATCGGTGCAGTGGCGCGGGCGTTGAACTCCAGACGATGGCTACCATCGTTACGGCAGCTTGCTAGCATGTTCGCGTTGTTAGGCGTGAAATGACTCATATCAATGCTGCCAATAATGGTGCCGACACGGGCGTCTCGAGGAACGTACAGGGTGCCCATGTTCCTCTGATAGTTCATGGTGGTCGGCCCCCCCGCGGGGACCCATTCGCAATTGGCCGCCAGCGCCAATGGAGGCATACATCCGGCGGCCAGCAGGGCGGCGCGCAGCACTCGGTGCATCTTGAGTTTCATGGTGTTTCCTGATGGGCGGCCGTGGGTGTGGGCCGACTTCTTCATGCTCAAAGACATGTCAGTTCCTGTAATCGGTAACCTTGAGCCTGCTCCATGCTCTCAGGATCGATACTCAGCCGGCACTGCGGGTCGGCTTGCTCTCCCCAGTGAACATCGAGGGTCTGAGGATCGGTGCCGGTGGATAGCATCACTTGCCCGGCCTGGCCGACGATCCCCATGAGGGTGCCTTCGGCATTGCTGACCTGAGCACCGAAAGGCAATGGCTGGCCCTTTGCGGTTCGGCCAGAAATAATCAGGCGATTGACCGTGCGTGCGGGGAAGGTGGCTTTGACGACCGCGCCGCGTCTGGGGACGACTTGGGCGGAGCCGTTATCGATTTCTACCTCGGGCCCCAGATCGTCGGTCTTCAGCACCACCTKATTGGCCCGGTAGGGTTGCATATGCGGCACCAAGGCGTAGCCATGTCGGGTGGTCTTGGTGCCCGCCGCGTTCATGACGCCGACGCCGGCGATGCCTGGCACCTCGATCAAAGCGTTGGTTTCGCCCAGATAAGGACCTGTCTCGAGACCGTCGGCGTGTAACAGCACGGCACCGCTGGCATTGACTGAAACGCTGCGGTAATCCTGGCCTTGGGTCATCCCCGCACCGACAGCGCCAAAGGGCGCTTGATAACCGACCGACAATRCTGTCGATTGCCGGCGGCTTTCATCACTGCTCAGGCTGACGCTGTAGTTAAGCCGGTTGTCGTCGGCGCTGCCGCCGAGGCTGGCTCGCTGGCTGTAGCGGTCGCGGTTGCGCTGTACATCAAAGGTCGCGTTGCTGGAATGGCCAAAATCAAGGGGCAACGACGCACTCAGGCCGAACAGGCGGTCGGTCTCACGGTTGCTGCGGTTATCGCTGAGCGATTGGGAGGCATACAGGTTGTAACTCACCCCCTTGAGTTGGGTGCTGAAGGTGAACTGGAATTGACGTTGTCGATAAGTGCTGTGCCAGTAATCCTGTTGGGACAGACTCAGGCTCAGTGCGCTACCGGTCCAGAGATGCTGATAAATCGAAGTCTCCAGGCGGCTGCGGCGGCTGCCGTGGAACGTCGAGCTGGCGCTGCGTTGGCGAACGGCTTCATCGAAGTCCCGATAGCCCTCGGTCGAATAGCGATACCCGGCAAAACGCAGGTTGGTTTTGGTCGCAAAGGATTTGCCATATTTGAGTGCATAACTCATGCCATGAACAGATTGCGTGTCAAGGGTGTCGATGTCGGCGTCGGATCGAGTGACGTCCAGGGCCACCGCACCGATCGATCCCAGATCCCTCGCAATGCCCAGGGTGCCGGCACGATAGAAGTCACTGGCCATCAGGCCCCCATACAGCGTCGAGTTCCAGACGGTTCCCATCGCCAGAGTGCCTTGCCATAGCAGCGGCTCATCGAGGTCGCCGGTGGCGTTGTAGCGTCCGACCGCGCCGCTGTAGCGCCATATACCTTCACGCAGCAGGTTGCCGAGCGTGGCGTATGGCTGGGTAAACCGCCGAACCTGGCCGTCGGCCTCGGTCAGGACGATTTCCAGTTCGCCGCCGCCGCCCACGGTGCTCAGATCRTCGATTTCATAAGGGCCGGCGCTGACATAGGTGGAATAAATCGGGTAGCCGTTCTGCAGTACCTCCAGTTTGGCGCGCGATTGCGCCACGCCGCGGATGATCGGTGCATAGCCTTGGGCCGAGTCGGGCAGCATGCCCAGGTCCGAATGGATCAGCGCACCCTTGATCGGCACGCTACGAAAAACATCGCCGCCGGTGAAGGTTTCACCCAATGTCAGGTTGGCATGGGTGCCGGGCAGATCGCGCTGGGCATAGGTATACGCCCGGCTCCAGACGCGTTTACCTTCTTCGTCCTGCCGCATCGACTGGTTGCTGCGCAATCGCCAGGGGCCCAGATTGATGCCGCTATTGAGGTACAGATCGTCAGAGGTGTTACGCCCGCCATAGCGGCTGGTACCTTGTTGCGCAGACACCTGGTAATTAACGAAGGCGGCGTTGATACCGTAGTCCCAGCGCTCCGGATCGACGCGGCCAATGACATCGCGGCGCATGGCGATTTGCGGAATGGAAATCGACAGCAACAGCTTGCCGGCGTCCAGGTCGACCTCGGCACCGGGGATCAGTGCGAACAGATCGACGCATGGGCTTCGCAACAACGTCGGGTCGGCCAGGCTGTCGAGCCGAACCCCCAACTCTTCAAGCAATTCGGGAGAAAGGCAAGGCAACAGACGATCGCGTTCGGGACCGGGCTCGAAGGTGATTTCGCGCTGGCCGAAGTAACGCAGGTTGACCTGAATATCAACCCAATAGCGCCCAGGTCCCAAGTCCTGGGCATGGGTCAGGGCGCGCAGGGCCGCGACGCCGGCGTCGCTGGCATGTGCCGGGCTCTGGCGCATGAAACCGCTCTGGAATTCAATCGGCTGAGCGGCATTGGCGGGCTTGATTTCCAGCAAAAGAGCACCGCTGCTGCCGATGAAGAGCAACTGAGCGAGGCGCAGACGCGCAGGCACGGCCGCGCACCCGCGGGCGGGTAAAGAAAAAGTCATGGTGATGGTTCCTGGCAGTTAGTGCGGAAGCACTGCCTCAGGGGGCCAGTTGAATTGGCACGGTCAATGGCACGGTGTAGCCGCCATAGTCGTTGATCGCCGAGAACACGACCTGCAAGCCTTGACTGGATTTGCCTGGTTTGAGGGCGAACGTCTGGCGGCTGAGCGGCTCGACCATGTCCGGGTTCTTGATCGCCTGATGCTCACCGTTGCCCGTCATCTCGATACGAACAAATGACACGTGAAAGGGGGTCGGATTATCCACCATCAGGTGTGGCTGGCCATTGAGGTCCTTGATCGACCATTGCAGGTCCTTGAGGCGTGTGACGGGGTTGTCCTTGAGCTGGACGGGGCGATAGAACAGCTTGATACGGGTGCGCAGGGCAATGTTCAGGACATTGCTGTCATTGCCGTCGGCCTGAGGAATTTCCTGCACATTGAAATAGAACAGCGACTCGCGATCGCTTGGCAGCATGTTAGGCAGTCCATTGATCTGTACTTGCTGCTCCTTGCCGGGGTTGRGTCGAAACAAGGGCGGGGACGGGATGAAGGGAACGGCAACGGTGTCATCGTCACTGGCCGTGTTAACCCAGGTTTGCACGGCGAACGGCCGGTTGCTGGGGTTGGCGACTATCACCGAGGTGCTGCGCTTGTCGCTGTCGAATACCACGCGAGTGGCGCCGATGGTCAAAGCCGCCTGGGCGGTGGGGGCCTGTACATTGAGCATGAGCACGGTCAGGCAGACGCCCAGTGCACGCCATGAAATTACCGGTGGTGGGGGTATGCGGGACATGGGATCTAACTCCATACGCCCGGGTGAGCACATTGCACCCGGACGTATCGAAATGCCGCTTGAACACGACGCACTCAGGCACTGTGTTCAAGAGGGCAGGGTGACTATCAGTTGATGGTGACGATGAACGGGACGTCGGCCGAAGCCGCACCGGCTGTCACTGGCAGGGTGATGGAGCGGTAGTAGGCGTTGAATACCATGTCGGTAGAACCGGTATCTGCCAGATCGTAATCGACGGACGATGTGCCCGGCGCGATCGAGGCACCGCTTCTATCCCTTAGTGAGATCGCTACGCCTCCGGCACCATCAGGGGTGCTGGTGACCGCGAAGTAATCACTGTCGTCCGCATGTGCAGTGCCGTTGAAGGTGACTTTGGCGGTGTTGTCAGCTGGCTTAAGGCCACAACCGGGACCGCCACTTACGCGTAATGCAAAGCTCTTGCCCCTGTACTCCTGGTCAACGGCGGTAAAGCGGGATGCTTCGATGCTACCCATTTTCACCTGATTGCCGACAGAGCCATCTTCCGGGTTGATGATTTCAATCGGGCAGGTGCTGTTCTTGATCTTGCCTTCGAAATGGATGGTGCCGGTGTTTGCATACACGGAAGTGCCTGCCACTGCAGCAGAAAGTCCCAGGGAAAGTGCGAGTAGATGTTTTTTCATGGTGAATCCTTAGTTGGTTTGGTGCGCATTAGTACATAGTGTTGTTTTGGATGGGTAGCACTTGTACTGGGTTTGATTGTGATCAGTTGTCATGACCGGGAGGGATCTTAGAGGGGGTTTTGGAATTAGAACAGTGATCGCTATGTTGATATTTCGACGGGGTATGTAGGAATATTCCTGGCGCCGGCCATTGGCCGATTTCATCGGTAAATTATTGTTTATATTGATATTATTCTTTTCAAAGTGTGTTGCGAGAAAAAAATGTTGATGACTGATAAGGGATGTTTAAGGAGGGCGTACAAAAAAATTGGTGTGGCGGGTGTTGGRGTTTTTTTGTTTGTGACCGGATTTTAAATCGAAGTGGCGATGGAAAAATACTTCGGCGACAAAGTTGATAAGCTGTCGCCGAAGTTTAGCTAAATGTTAGTAACGAACTTGTTCACCGTTTGTCGCAGCATTTTGATTGACGTTGGTGGAAGGTCCGTTTGAACGCCCATTCGGTAATCCAGGTTTAGCTCTGGGTTGCCGGTGAATCGCAATTAGCCTTTCCAGATTTTGTGCTCGTTTCTGTGCGTCTGGCGTTTTTAACGCTGCAAATATTTCTTTAGCTCGTCGCGTCTTTGCAACAGGGTGGGAAAAATGTGCACCCACGTCCATCATAAGGCCGGCCCCGGCCCCGGCCCCGGCCCCGGCTCCGGCTCCGGCTCCGGCTCCGGCGGATGCTCGGGGCGCCTGTTGTGCCAAGTAAATGGGTATCTCATCCAACATCTCTTTCCACGCCGAGTTTGCAGCCCTCCTCGTGAAGAACTTATTCACCGCCCCAAAAATGCCACGGCCGATCGCGGGTATCCCCGTCGCCATCGCCCCAATCACGAAATACGTTGCCCATTCGTTTGCCTCCTCGTCACCGGTCGCAGCGGCGTATCCATGGGCGACAGTTGATGCAGCCGTTAAGGTCGCACTCGTTACAAGCAGCGCAGCACCGATAGCGGCAGAGATCAAGGCCTTCCCAGCCAATTTTGTAGCGACGACAACGGATTTGTATGCCGCAACGCTGGCACCCACGGTAAACAGTGCTCCGACACCCACAAACACCCATGCCAGCCAGTCACCGCCCCCACCCGCTGACAATGAAGGCGTCTGGTCCTCATCCGGCCGCCGCAACCTGCCACTCCAGCCGATCGCCTCATGCCCGGTCGGGTCACGCAGCGCGATTGGGTTGCCCAGGCAGTACGTGTAAGGATTGACCCCGCCGCTGCCGAACGGGCTGAGCG
>NZ_JBGCUL010000158.1:0-7544 GCF_054177685.1 Pseudomonas sp. P5_A2_2 | reverse complement strand
GATTTCACTGACCTTGAGCAGGTTGATCGCCATCAGCTTGCCGCTGCGCAAGGTAAACAGCAGAAGCGAAAGTGAGTCTGCGCGGGCTTTGGTGGAGGACATAGGAACCTTCTCTGGAAAAAGGTGACGGGCAATCCCGGGATTGCCAATGACTTCGATGCCGGGTTATCGACTTGTTTGGGGCAGGCTTTAGTAATTCAGTGAGTGGTAGAACGCCATCGCGAGCAAGCTCGCTCCCACAGTGGATTTCAGGGGACACAACATTTGTGTTCACCTCGGCCACCTGTGGGAGCGAGCTTGCTCGCGATGGGGCCATCACTTCATCCCCAACCGCTTGGCCATCCGCCCCAGGTTCGCCCGATCCAGGCCCAGCTCACGGGCCGCGCTTGCCCAGTTGTGGTTGTGCCGCTCCAGGCAGGCACCGATCAATTGACGCTGATAACGCTCGGTGGCCTCGCGCAAATCGCCGGTCACCAGTTGCATGACGCTGGCGGCAGGTTGCTCGGCGGCGGCTTCAACGCTGGCATTGGGCAAGTCCAGGTCGGCTGCGCTCAGGCTGAGAATCTTCGGCCGCTCCTTGCAGTTGCCCAGGGCTTTCAAGGCGCTGCGGCCGATCAGGTGTTCAAGCTCGCGCACGTTGCCGGGCCAGTCGTAGGCCAGCAACGCAGCCTGGGCATCGCTGTTCAGGCGCAGGCTGTTGAGGCCCATGCGCGAGCGGTTCTGCTCCAGGAAGTAACCGCTAAGCAGCAGCACATCGCGCCCGCGATCGCGCAGGGCCGGCACCAGCAGCGGATAAACACTGAGGCGATGGTAGAAGTCGGCGCGGTAACGGCCGCTGCGCACTTCTTCGGCGAGGTCGCGGTTGGTCGCCGCGATCAGGCGCACGTCGACCTGATGTTCCTTGTCCGAGCCCAGTCGCTGCAATTGACCGCTCTGCAATACTCGCAGCAACTTGGCCTGCACGGTCAGCGACAACTCACCGACTTCATCGAGAAACAGCGTGCCGCCATTGGCCAGTTCGAACTTGCCGCGGCGGTCGTTCATCGCTCCGGTGAAGGCGCCGCGAACATGACCGAACAACTCGCTTTCCACCAAGGTATCGGGCAACGCGGCGCAGTTGAGGCTGATGATCGGTTTATCGGCGCGGGGCGAGGCGGCATGGATGGCCTGGGCCACCAACTCCTTGCCGACCCCGGTTTCGCCAGTGATCAACACGGTCAGGTCGCTGCCGCCCACCAGACTGATTTCTTCGACCAGACGCTTGTGGGCCTTGCTCTGGCCGATCATCTCGCGAGTCTGCTGGCCGCTGGCCTGGCGGTAGACCTCGGCGCGCTGATGCTCGTCTTCGACCCGGGTGTTCAACCGCTCGATGCGCTCGGCGGCGTTGACCGTGGCGGCCGCGAGGCTGGCGAAGGCTTGCAGGGCATCCAGCTCGATCGGTTCGAAGCGCTCCGGATCGAGGGCATCGAGGGTCAGCAGGCCCCATGGGCGCTCGTCGATGAATAACGGGCAACCCATGCAGTCGTGGACTTCCAGATGATCATCCAGGCCATCGACCAGACCGTCATACGGATCGGGCAAGTCGCTGTCGGCAGCGAAACGGGTCGGGCCTGGGCCGCTGAGCAGCGCTTGGAAACGCGGGTGCTCGCTGACCTTGAAGCGCCGACCGAGGGTATCGGTACTCAAGCCGTCGACGGCCAGCGGCACCAGCCATTCACCGTCCAGACGCAGCAGAGCCGCGGCGTCGCATGGCAGCAGGGCGCGCATGGCTTCCAGCAGGCGGCGATAACGCTCGCCTTCAGGCAGTTCGCGGGACAGGTCGGAGACCAGGGGCAACAGGGCGGTGAGCAGGGGTTTTGCAGTCATAGTGACTCCGTGTAGTCGGTATGACTATAAATCAGGCAGTGTCTAAATGACTATTAAGTTATTAACTTATTGATTTATAAGGACTAAATAGTTGGCATGGAAGCTGATAGTCATAGGGTAGTTCGTTAGCAACCCAAGAAGACCAGGAGTCACCTTATGCTGAGCGTTCAAGATCGTGCCATCGTCAAATCCACCGTGCCACTGCTCGAAAGCGGTGGTGAAGCGCTGATCACCCACTTCTACCGCATGATGCTCTCCGAATACCCGGAAGTCCGCCCGCTGTTCAACCAGGCTCACCAGACCAGCGGTGATCAGCCGCGTGCCCTGGCCAACGGCGTATTGATGTATGCGCGCCATATCGACCAACTCGACCAGTTGGGCGACCTGGTGGCCAAGATCATCAACAAGCATGTGGCCCTGCAGATCCTGCCGGAACACTATCCGATTGTCGGTACCTGCCTGCTGCGGGCCATCGCCGAAGTGCTGGGCGAAGAGATCGCCACCCCTGAAGTGATCGCGGCCTGGGGCGCGGCTTACGGCCAACTGGCGGATATCCTGATCGGTGCCGAAACCAGCATCTACGACCAGAAGGAACAGGCCCCCGGCGGCTGGCGCGGGGCGCGGGAATTCATCGTGGCCGGTAAGGTCGAGGAGAGCGCCGAGATCACCTCGTTCTACTTCGAACCGGCGGACAAAGGCCCGATTCTGGTGGCGGAACCCGGCCAGTACATCGGCATGAAACTGATCCTCGACGGTGAAGAGATCCGCCGTAACTACTCGCTGTCGGCGCTGGCGAACAAAGGCCAATACCGCATCAGCGTCAAGCGTGAAGCCGGTGGCCGCGCCTCGAATTACCTGCATGACCAGATGCATGTCGGGGCCAGCATCCAGTTGTTCCCGCCATCGGGCGAGTTCACCCTGACCGCCAGCGACAAGCCGCTGGTGCTGATCAGCGGCGGCGTCGGCATCACCCCGACCCTGGCGATGCTCGAAGCGGCGCTGGAGACTCGGCGGCCGGTGCATTTCATCCACTGCGCGCGCAATGGCAGCGTTCACGCGTTCCGCGACTGGATCGATGGTTTGGCCGAGCGTCACCCGCAGCTCAAGCGCTTCTACTGCTACGCCGAGGATGATGGCGTGAGTCCGGCGGCGCACAAGGTTGGCTTGTTGAGTCAGCAGCAGTTGCATGCATGGCTGCCGGAGCAGCGTGACCTGGATGCTTACTTCCTGGGACCGAAAGGTTTCATGGCGTCCATCAAGCGCCACCTCAAAGCCCTTGGCGTGCCGGAGAAGCAAAGCCGTTATGAGTTCTTCGGGCCGGCAGCGGCGCTGGAGTAAGGGGTTGCGGCGGTGAGCCAGCCTCACCGCGTCGCCTTCATCGCGGGCAAGCCACGCTCCCACAGGTTTTGTGTCGTCCACATCAATCTGGATCGATACAAATCCCTGTGGGAGCTGGCTTGCCAGCGATTGCTTCACCTCGGTATTGATTTGAAAAAAACACCAGAAAGTTAATCCCTCCTTAACCGCCTTATCGTCTATTCCCCCGAATCCCCCTCACATGCACCAGACTCTCAAAGGTCCGGGCCAGCGTGTAGACTGGCGGGCACTCGAAATTTTCAAGGGAAACGCGATGAGCGATGAATCCATGCGGTTGGGGCGTGAACGGCGCTATCTGGTGTTGTTGGGCATCATTTGCCTGGCGCTGATCGGCGGTGCGCTGTACATGCAAATTGTTCTGGGCGAGGCCCCTTGCCCGCTGTGCATCCTGCAACGTTACGCGTTGCTGCTGATCGCGATCTTCGCCTTCATCGGCGCCGCCATGCGCAGCCGTCGCAGTATCACGGTGTTCGAAACCCTGGTGGTGATCTGTGCGCTGGCCGGCGCAGGCGTCGCCGGGCATCACGTCTTCACGCAGTTCTATCCGGCGGTCAGTTGCGGCATCGATGTGCTGCAACCGATTGTCGATGATTTGCCGCTGGCGAAGATCTTTCCGTTGGGTTTCCAGGTCGATGGTTTCTGCTCCACGCCATACCCGCCGATCCTCGGTCTGTCGCTGGCACAGTGGGCACTGGTCGCCTTCGTGCTGATCGTGGTGCTGGTGCCTTTGCTAACATCGCGTAAMCGCAAAGCGCTGCGCTGAGGTCATCTGCCGCCACGCATTGTCGGACAAAAAAGCCCCGGTCCTCGCAGAGAGGGCCGGGGCTTTTTTTGTCGTGCAGAGCACATTTCAGAGGTCGGGTAAAAAGACTGTGACGGGTGGCAATCAAGGGTGCGACACATGTGCGACATGTTGTCACAGAGTCAGTGTCGCAGGGCGTTCGAGGAAGCCGGATTGGTGCATGGAAACGTAACGAAATCGGGCTGTTTTACAGGCTTGCGGTTTTTTCCATTCCGAACGCGAGCAGGCAGTTTTAACAGGGGCTGACGAACGGCCGGAGCCCCCGTCATATCGGGCCTCGGGCAAGGTAAAGGGCAGTGAAGAGGGGGCCGATACTGTCTGAACTGTGGGTGGAAGACCTACTTATTATGGTGTTTTTGTTGAGAATTAATTTCGATAAGATGCGCCACTTTTGCGAGAACGGTTAATGATTGTTGCCGGTTCGGATAAAAATTATTTCGGGATGAGACATGGTTTATAGGGCGTTACATATCTACAATCGCCCGCACTGAATCCCCGGCACTGCTCAAATCTTAACCAGACGTGAGCAGAAACAGGGTGTCGAGAGGTCTGGTGGCTTCATGCGATGCCCAGGTGTCGGAGTCTCCAACTACCCGCACCAAATGGAATTGGTCTGTAACAAGGCCTTTGACCACGAATTCGAATAAGAACTCACCGCAGGCCCGGGATTTGTCGTAAAGCGTCTGACGCGCGACGGGCATGCCCTTATTCAATCCAAGAAAAATGCCAACCCTTGGCAGGGTGAAGTGTTGGCGATCAAAACCCAACTGCATTGCGCAAGCTGCTTTAGAGGTCGTGAGATGAGTAAAAACAGGTACCCCAGACTACTAGGCTTATTGCCGCTGATCGGCACGTTGTTGCTGTCAGGCTGCAACATGACCTTGCTCAATCCCAAGGGCCAGGTTGGTCTGGACGAGCGAAACCTGATCATCACCGCAACGCTGCTGATGCTGTTGGTCGTGGTGCCGGTCATCGTCATGACCTTCCTGTTCGCCTGGAAATACCGCGCGTCCAACACCAATGCCACCTACACCCCGAAATGGAACCACTCCACCAAGATCGAGATCGCGGTGTGGGCTGTTCCAGTGCTGATCATCATTGCCCTGGGTTACGTCACCTACAAGTCGACCCACGCCCTGGATCCGTACAAGCCGCTGGAGTCCGACGTTAAGCCTGTGACCATCGAAGTGGTCGCGCTGGACTGGAAGTGGTTGTTCATCTACCCGGAACAAGGCATCGCCACGGTCAACAAGATCGTGTTCCCGGCGCACACCCCGGTCAACTTCAAGATCACTTCCGACGCCGTGATGAACTCGTTCTTCATCCCTGCTCTGGGTGGCCAGATCTACGCGATGGCGGGCATGCAGACCAAGCTGCACCTGATCGCCAACGAGAACGCTGAAATGGACGGTATCTCCGCCAACTACAGCGGCGCTGGTTTCACCGGTATGAAATTCAAAGCGATCGCAACTTCCCAGGAAGATTTCGACGCCTGGGTAAGTGAAGTCAAAAAGGCACCTAAACAGCTTGAACAAGCTGAATACGCAGCCCTTTCCAAGCCAAGCCAGAACAACCCAGTCGAGCTCTACTCCTCGGTTACCCCAGGCATGTTCCAGGCCATCGTCGACAAGTACGAAGGCATGAAACCGGGCCCTAAGGTCAAGCACGAGAAAGCAGAGAAAGAAGTGGCCCAAATGGAAGGGATGGACATGAGTTCGCATTCAGCTGCCGGGGCAGAGGAGTAAACGATGTTTGGTAAATTAAGTTGGGAAGCGATCCCGTTCCACGAGCCGATTGTCATGGTGACCATCTCCATGATCGCGCTCGGCGGTCTGGCGTTGTTCGCTGCAATCACCTACTTCAAGAAGTGGACCTATCTGTGGACCGAGTGGCTGACGTCGGTCGACCACAAGAAAATCGGCGTGATGTACATCGTCGTCGCCATGGTCATGCTGCTGCGCGGCTTTGCCGACGCCATCATGATGCGTACCCAGTTGGCCATGGCCACCGAGGGTTCGCCTGGCTACCTGCCACCTGAACACTATGACCAGATCTTCACCGCTCACGGTGTGATCATGATCATCTTCATGGCAATGCCATTCTTCACCGGCCTGATGAACCTTGCAGTGCCGCTGCAGATCGGCGCGCGTGACGTTGCCTACCCGTTCCTGAACTCCCTGAGCTTCTGGCTGCTGGTTTCCGGCGTAGTGCTGATCAACCTGTCCCTGGGCGTCGGCGAATTCGCCAAGACCGGCTGGGTTGCCTATCCGCCGCTGTCGGGCCTGCAATACAGCCCTGGCGTGGGGATGGATTACTACATCTGGGCGCTACAGCTATCGGGCCTGGGGACAACGCTGACGGGGGTCAACTTCCTGGCCACCGTGCTGAAAATGCGTACCCCTGGCATGAAGCTGATGGACATGCCGATCTTCACCTGGACCTGCACCTGGGCCAACGTCCTGATCGTGGCTTCGTTCCCGATCCTGACCGCTACCCTGGCACTGCTGACGCTTGACCGTTACATGGATTTCCACATTTTCACCAATGAACTTGGTGGCAATCCAATGATGTACGTGAACCTGTTCTGGGCATGGGGTCACCCTGAGGTGTACATCCTGATCCTGCCAGCGTTCGGTATCTTCTCCGAAGTCATCTCGACCTTTACCGGCAAGAAACTGTTCGGCCACCACTCGATGGTCTACGCATCGGGCGCGATCTCGATCCTGGGCTTCATGGTTTGGCTGCACCACTTCTTCACCATGGGTTCGGGTGCCAGCGTCAACGCCTTCTTCGGTCTGGCGACGATGCTGATTTCCGTCCCGACGGGTGTGAAGCTGTTCAACTGGCTGTTCACCATCTACCAGGGCCGTCTGCGCTTCACCAGCCAGGTGATGTGGACCCTGGGCTTCATGGTGACCTTCGCCATCGGCGGCATGACCGGTGTACTGCTGGCCATCCCGGGTGCTGACTTCGTTCTGCACAACAGCCTGTTCGTGATCGCGCACTTCCATAACGTGATCATCGGCGGCGCGGTATTCGGCTACATCGCAGGCTTCGGCTTCTACTTCCCTAAAGCGTTCGGCTTCAAGCTGCACGAAGGCTGGGGCAAGGCTGCATTCTGGTTCTGGATCACCGGCTTCTTCGTCGCGTTCATGCCGCTCTACGTACTGGGCTTCATGGGCATGACCCGTCGTCTGAACGCCACTACCAACCCTGAGTGGGTGCCGTACCTGTACGTCGCCATGTTCGGTGCGGTGATGATCGCCGTGGGTATCGCTTGCCAGCTGATCCAGCTGTACGTCAGCGTGCGTGACCGCAACAAGCCGGAAAACATGTGCGAACACGGTGACCCGTGGAATGCACACACCCTGGAATGGTCGACCTCGTCGCCACCTCCGTTCTACAACTTCGCTGTGCTGCCGAAAGCCGACGTTGTCGACCCGTTCACCGAAGCCAAGGAAAACGGCACCGCGTACAAGGCCCCGGCCAAGTACGAGCC
>NZ_JBGCUL010000001.1:0-77080 GCF_054177685.1 Pseudomonas sp. P5_A2_2 | reverse complement strand
CGGATTGATGTCGTAGCTCACCAGCAGGTTTTTGGTCTGTTGGTAGTGGTCGAGCATCATCTTGTGGGTTTCACGACCGACGCCGGACTTCTTGTAGCCACCGAACGCGGCGTGCGCCGGGTACAGGTGGTAGCAGTTGGTCCACACACGACCGGCCTTGATGGCGCGGCCCATGCGGTAGGCGCGGTTGATGTCGCGGGTCCAGAGGCCGGCACCCAGGCCGAACTCGGTGTCGTTGGCGATGGCCAGGGCTTCGGCTTCGTCCTTGAAGGTGGTGATGCTCACCACCGGGCCGAAGATTTCTTCCTGGAACACACGCATTTTGTTGGTGCCCTTGAGCAGGGTCGGCTGGATGTAATATCCGCTTGCCAGGTTGCCCTCGAGTTTTTCCACTTTGCCGCCGGTCAGCAGCTCGGCGCCTTCGCCCTTGGCGATTTCCAGGTACGAAAGGATTTTATCGAATTGCTGCTCGGACGCCTGGGCGCCGACCATGGTCTCGGTGTCCAGCGGGTCGCCACGTTTGATTTGCAGGACCTTCTTCATCACCACTTGCATGAACTCGTCGTAGATCGACTCTTGCACCAGCGCACGGGAAGGGCAGGTGCAGACTTCGCCCTGGTTGAAAAATGCCAGCACCAGGCCTTCGGCGGCTTTCTCGATGAAGGACGGTTCGGCCTTCATGATGTCTTCGAAGAAAATGTTTGGCGACTTGCCGCCCAGCTCCACAGTGGACGGAATGATGTTTTCCGCTGCGCATTTCATGATGTGCGAGCCGACCGGGGTCGAGCCGGTRAAGGCRATCTTGGCGATGCGTTTGCTGGTGGCCAGSGCYTCGCCGGCCTCTTTGCCGAAGCCTTGCACAATGTTCAGCACGCCCGGTGGCAGCAGGTCGCCGATCAGTTCGACCAGCACGGTAATGCCCAGCGGGGTTTGCTCGGCAGGCTTGAGCACCACGCAGTTGCCGGCGGCCAGGGCCGGGGCGAGTTTCCAGGCGGCCATCAGGATCGGGAAGTTCCACGGAATGATCTGCCCGACCACGCCCAGCGGTTCATGGATGTGATAGGCCACGGTGTTGCCGTCGATTTCGGCAGCGCTGCCTTCCTGGGCACGGATGCAACCGGCGAAGTAGCGAAAGTGGTCGGCGGCCAGCGGGATGTCGGCGTTAAGCGTTTCGCGCACGGCTTTGCCGTTGTCCCAGGATTCGGTGATTGCCAGCAGTTCGAGGTTCTGTTCGATGCGGTCGGCGATTTTCAGCAGCACCAGCGAGCGCGCCTGGGCGGACGTGGCACCCCACGCGTCGGCAGCGGCGTGGGCAGCGTCCAGGGCCTTGTCGATGTCTTCGGCCGTGGAACGGGGGAATTCGGCAATCGGTTGGCCATTCACTGGCGAGGTATTGGTGAAGTACTGACCTTTGACAGGCGCGACGAACTCGCCGCCGATGTAGTTACCGTATTTGGCTTTGAACGAAACGATAGCGCCTTCAGTACCGGGGTGAGCGTAACGCATAGTGGTTTCTCCTTGCTTTTGTGCTTATAGGGAGTCGCGCATGTGCGCTTGCTTTAAGCGTAGAGCAAGGGTCGGGCCAGTGCGCTGCAGCTCAGGCAAATCAAGGCCTTGCGCATTTTTTGTCGGACGGATGGAGCATGCCTGTGACGCTTGCGGTACAGCCGGCGTGACACTTTGTACCGTTTCTGGCACAACCTGTGACTGGGTAGTCTTGCAAGCATTGCAATGCAGGCCAGGCTGGAGGATGCTCGGCATCACCTCATGCACGGGACGCCGAGCCCCGGGGAGAATAACAAGAAATGCACGACAACCATTTGAGTCGCCATGCCCAGCAAGTATTGACCGTGACCCAGGGCAAGGCCCACCTGCACGGTCCCGGCAGCGATCCGTCCATCGCCCGTTCCTGGCTGCGCTGCCTTGAGGACTATCACCTCGATCCGGCCTTGAGCATCGCGCCGACGGTGCTGGAACATGGTCGCGTCCTGGAAAGCCGCGAACGCTTGCAGCAAGTGCTGCACATTGCCGGCAATGAAATGACCAGCCTGCACCAGCAGCTCTCCGGTGCCGGCCATGCGGTATTGCTGACCGACGCCCGCGGCGTGATCCTCAATTGCGTCACTGCGCCCGCCGAGCGGCAGATTTTCGAGCGTGCCGGACTCTGGCTCGGCGCCGACTGGAGCGAAGCCTGTGAAGGCACCAACGGCATCGGCACCTGCCTGGTGGAGCGTCAGTCGCTGACCATTCATCAGGACGAACACTTTCGCGGCCGCCACACCGGCCTGACCTGTTCGGCGAGCCCGGTCTTCGATCCTCATGGCGAACTGCTGGCGGTGCTCGACGTGTCGTCGGCGCGCCGTGATGCCTCAAGGCAAAGTCAGTTCCACACCATGGCGCTGGTCAATCTGTCGGCGAAGATGATCGAGAGCTGCTACTTCCTGCGCTGCTTCGACAATCAATGGTTGCTGCGTTTTCATTTGCAGGCCGAGTCTGTCGGTTTGTTCAGTGAAGGGTTGCTGGCATTCGACGGAGAAGGGCGCATTTGCGCGGTGAACCAGAGTGCGCTGAACCTGCTGGGACATATTCGCGGCGGCTTGTTGGGTAAGTCGGTTGAGGCGTTTTTCGATTGTTCGCTCGATGAGTTGCTCGGTCGCGCGAGCACTAATGCCGCCGCCAGTTGGCCCTTGCGCACCCGTGATGGTCGCAAGTTGTTCGCGGTATTGCGTGGTGAGGCGAGGCGGTCGCTGCCAACTCCGGTGATGCCTGCTCTCAAGGTTGCGCAGGCGCCGCGACTGTCGGGTATTTGCCTGGATGACGCAGCGTTGCAGGCGGATTTCCGCAAGGCCCTGCGCGTGTACGAGCGCGACGTGCCGCTGCTGATCAATGGCGAAACCGGCTCCGGCAAGGAAGCTTTCGCCAAAGCCGTGCACCACGCCAGCCAGCGGGCGGAAAAAGCCTTTGTCGCCCTCAATTGCGCGGCCATTCCCGAAAGCCTGATCGAAAGCGAACTGTTCGGATATCGCGGCGGCAGCTTTACCGGTGCGCGCAAGGAAGGCATGCGCGGCAAGTTGCAACAGGCTGATGGCGGGACCTTGTTCCTCGATGAAATCGGTGACATGCCACTGGCCCTGCAGACGCGATTGCTCAGAGTGCTGGAGGACCGGCAAGTGGTGCCGATCGGTGGCGAGCCGGAAGCGGTGAATGTGCGGATCATCAGTGCCACCCACCGCAACTTGCTGGATCGCGTGGAGGACGGCAGCTTCCGCGAGGATTTGTATTACCGCCTCAACGGGCTGGAAGTCGCATTGCCGCCGTTGCGCGAGCGTAGCGACAAATCCCGGTTGCTCGACTTTTTGCTGGCCGAGGAGGCGGGCGCGGAAACGGTGTTGATCGACGGACCGGCGCGGGAGGCCTTATTGGGATTCGCTTGGCCGGGCAACGTGCGGCAGTTGCGTAATGTGCTGCGTACGTTGGCGGCACTGTGTGAAGACGGGCGGATCGGCCTGGAGGATTTGCCGGCAATGATTCGCCAGGCGCGGCCGGTGGTGTCGACGATTGAAGAGGCGTCGGAGCATCCGCTGGAAGATGCCGAGCGGCTGGCGTTGCTCGCGGCGCTGGAGCAGGCGCGGTGGCATATGACGCATACGGCGGAGCAGTTGGGGGTCAGTCGAAATACCCTCTATCGGAAGCTGCGTAAACATGGGATTGCCCGATAAAAGCTTTTGTAGCGAGGGAGCAAGCTCCCTCGCCACAATGACCACAGCGAATCTCAGCTAAAGAGTGCGATTTTCCCCTCCCTAAGCTAACCTGCGACCAAGTTTTACGAGGTCGACTATGCACATTCATATTCTTGGTATCTGCGGCACTTTCATGGGGTCAATGGCGGTTCTGGCCAAAGAGCTGGGCCATCACGTGACGGGCTCCGATGCCAACGTCTATCCGCCGATGAGCACTCAGCTGCAAGCCCAGGGTATCGAATTGACCCAAGGCTACGACCCGGCGCAACTTGATCCGGCCCCTGATCTGGTAGTGATCGGCAACGCCATGTCCCGGGGTAACCCGGCTGTGGAGTACGTGCTGAACAAAGGCCTGCCTTACGTCTCAGGCCCGCAATGGCTGGCCGATCACGTGCTGCAAGGTCGTTGGGTACTGGCCGTTGCCGGTACGCACGGCAAGACCACCACCAGCAGCATGCTGGCCTGGGTACTGGAGCACGCGGGCATGGCCCCGGGTTTCCTGATCGGCGGCGTGCCACAAAACTTCTCGGTGTCGGCGCGCCTGGGCGATACGCCGTTCTTCGTCATCGAAGCCGACGAGTACGACAGTGCGTTCTTCGACAAGCGTTCGAAGTTCGTGCACTACCGTCCGCGTACGGCAATCCTGAACAACCTCGAATTCGATCATGCGGACATCTTTCCGGACCTGCCGGCCATCGAGCGACAGTTCCATCACCTGGTGCGGACCATCCCGAGCGAAGGCCTGGTGATTCATCCGACCACTGAGCCGGCGTTGCAGCGTGTTATCGAGATGGGCTGCTGGACGCCGGTGCAAACCACCGGTGCCGGCGGTCAGTGGCAGGTCAAGCTGCTCAGTGAAGATGGCTCGAAGTTCGAAGTGATGTTCGATGGCGTCGCCCAGGGTGTGGTCGAGTGGGACATGACTGGTCAGCACAACGTCGCCAACGCCCTGGCGACCCTGGCTGCCGCACGCCACGTCGGCGTGGTGCCGTCCATGGGCATCGCCGCGTTGAGCGCCTTCAAAAGCGTGAAGCGCCGGATGGAGAAAGTTGCGGAAGTCCGTGGCATCACCATCTATGACGACTTCGCGCACCACCCGACTGCCATCGCCACCACCCTCGACGGGCTGCGCAAGCGCATCGGCGATGCACCGTTGATCGCGATCATCGAGCCGCGTTCCAACTCCATGAAGCTTGGCGCGCACCGTGACGGATTGCCGGAAAGCGTGGTCGATGCCGATCAGGTGATCTGGTATGCACCAGCCAACCTCGGCTGGGACCTGGCGGGTACTGCGGCGCTGTGCACTGTGCCGTCGATTGTCAGCGATTCGCTGGAAGGCATCATCGAGCGCGTGAAGAGCCAGGCGCAACCGGGCACCCACGTGGTGATCATGAGCAATGGCGGCTTTGGCGGCCTGCACGGCAAGCTGGCCGAGGCGCTCAAGTGAACAACGGCCCGGACCGCATCACGCTGGCGATGACCGGCGCTTCCRGCGCCCAGTACGGTTTGCGCCTGCTCGACTGCCTGGTGCGGGAGGATCGTGAAGTGCACTTCATGATTTCCAAAGCCGCGCAGTTGGTGATGGCCACCGAAACTGACGTCACGCTGCCGAACAAACCGCAGATGATGCAGGCGTTCCTCACCGAATACACGGGCGCTGCCGCCGGGCAGATTCGGGTGTACGGCAAGGAAGACTGGATGTCGCCAGTGGCTTCGGGCTCTGGCGCACCAGCGGCGATGGTGGTGGTGCCGTGTTCGACGGGTACTTTGTCGGCCATCGCCACGGGTGCCTGCAACAACCTGATCGAGCGTGCCGCCGATGTGACGCTCAAAGAGCGTCGCCAGCTGATTCTCGTGCCTCGTGAAGCTCCGTATTCGAGCATTCACTTGGAGCACATGCTCAAGTTGTCGAACATGGGCGTGACAATCCTGCCGGCATCTCCGGGCTTCTATCATCAGCCGCAAACCATCGACGACCTGATCGATTTCGTCGTGGCACGGATTCTCAACCTGCTGAATATTCCTCAGGACATGTTGCCGCGCTGGGGCGAGCATCATTTGACCAGCGATGAATAAGCTGCTGGTGATGGTACTGGCGCTGCAATTGGTCGGGTGCGCCACGGCGCGCACGCTCGATGCGGCGAAGCCGGGGGCGCCAGTGGTGTACTCGGGGACTCGTCTGGATTTGTACGCGATGAACGGTGGGTGCTGCGCCAAGGACCGTTTCGGAGCCGAAGCGCCGAGCTATCCCGGTGTCGACCTGCCGGCCAGTGCGTTGCTCGACACGCTGCTGTTGCCGCTGTCGTTGCTCACGGTTTTGGGCGTGAATTTTCAGGCGACGGGTGGATTGTAAGAGAGCGCTTCGCGCTCTATCGCGAGCAAGCTCGCTCCCACAGGTTTTTCAGCGATTACAAAATTTGTGTACGACACAAAATCCTGTGGGAGCGGGCTTGCCCGCGATGAGGCCCGCTCAGGCACTATAAAATTACTTGCCCAACTTCCTCAGCTCATCCGACTCGACAATCCTGACCCCGTCCTGCTCTTCCAGCGCCAGGCGCCACATCGCGCGAGCAAGTTGGCAGGCCTCGATACCATGGTATTTGCCAGGGATCAGTCGTGACAACGGGCCGGCGACTTTCTCGCCCAGTCGCGGTTCGGTGCGTTCGCCCAGCAACAGCGAAGGTCGGCAAATAGTCAGCTGCGGCCAGTCCTGCGCGCGCAGTGCGTACTCCATCTCGCCTTTGACCCGGTTGTAGAAAATTGTGGATCTGCGATCGGCTCCCAGTGCACTGATCACGATCAAATGCCTTGCGCCCATCTCCCGTGCGCGTTTGGCAAAGGCCACGACCATGTCCAGGTCCACCGCGCGGAACGCCTGTTCCGAGCCCGCCTGTTTGATGGTGGTGCCCAGGCAGCAGTAGGCGATGTCGACACGACCGTTCAACTGCGGCAGAAGCTCCACCGGGTCGCCGACCGGGTTTTCAAGGTGGGGGTGCTTGGCCAGGGGCCGGCGTGAGGGTGCCAATACCCGGGCAATCGTTGGCTCGTTAAGCAGGCGATCAAGCAGGTGTTCACCCGTCAAACCAGTGGCTCCGGCAAGCAGCACGTGCTGGGGCGTCAAGTACATAGTGTTTCTCCCTTGATACTGTTCAGCTTAGTTGCTGTTTGCATCCTTGCTTTCGATAGACGCACTTTGCAGGGCTTTTCGTGCCTGCTGTTTGCGCAGTAATTGCCAATGCGAGAGGACGGTTTTCGGTGCCCAGATCTGTGGTTCGGAGGCTTCGAAACCGTCTGCCAGTTCACGTTCGGCGACAGTGGCCTTGGCCAGTTTGAAGGCTTGTTCCAGATCATCGGTCTGGTTCAGGGCCTGGGCGAACAGTGCATCGCCGAAGTAAGTGAAGTTGGCCTCTTCCGAGCAACCGAAAGACACCCGGTCGGCCCGCGAGGCTGTCATGATCAGGGTTCGTTCATCCTTGAGGGCGGGGAGGAATCCGCCGGAGTAACAGGCCGAAATCACGATGATCTTGTCGCGGTTTTTCAACGGGGCGAGGACAGCAGCCATTTCGTCGGCTGGCAGGTCGGCCAACTCCATGCGTGGCTGGTCAAGCACCAGCTCGTGTTCGCTGGTGCCATGGCTGGTCAGGTAGATGAAAATCAGGTCTTCCGGCCCGCTGCGCTCGGCGAGCGTCAGGGCGGCACGGCGCAGGTTTTCCCGAGTCGCCATCGGGCGGTCGGCGAGGTGATCGCGATGGTTCACCAGGCGGATCTGGCCGAAAGCGCCGAAACGGCTGTTGAGCATATTGGCGACGTAGTCGGATTCGCGCAGAAACACGCTTTGCTTGCCATCACCGCCCAGGGTCAACGAATACAGTTCCACCGCTGGGGTCGAGGGCGGAATATTGGTCAGCGCTGCGTCGAGCAAGCGCCCCTGGGCCAGCAGGCCGAGTTCCAGGGTGTCGGGCAATAACTTGCCCTCGGCGTCGCGCACGCGCTGGCCGCTGATCCAGGTGCCGCTGAGCACGGTGCCGTCGGTCAGCACCAATGTGCCGCGCCCCTGGTAACTGTCGTTGTCGAACTGACCGGTGTAAAAACTGCCGTCAGACAGGTTCAGTCGGCCCTGGCCGGAAAAGCGCCAGTCATTGAACTGGCCGATGTAGTGGCTGCCGTCAGTGCCGATCAACTCGCCCTTGCCGTTCAGCGAGCCTTCCTTGAACTGGCCCAGCCAGACATCGCCGTCGGCGTTTTCGTAGCGGCCTTTGCCGTGCAGTTGATTGTTCTTGAAGCTGCCGACATAGATGTCGCCATCGGCACTGTTGAACGTGCCGTTGCCTTCCAGTTGGCCTTCGACGAAGTGCCCGGTGAACTGATTGCCGTTGCCGTCACTGCGCTGGCCTTCGCCATTGGGTTTGCCGTGGGCGAACTGGCCCTGATAGGTGCTGCCGTCTTCAAGTTCGAGGCGACCCAGGCCGGCGAATTGATCGGCCTTGAACTCTCCGCGATAGCTCATGCCGTTTTCTTTGAGGGTGCCTTCGCCGTCGCGTCGGCCGGCCTTGAAGCCGCCGCTGTAATTGCTGGTATTGGTGGTCAGCGCCCCCTGGCCGTCGAACAGTCCCTGATTGAACTGCCCGCGATAGACCTCGCCGTTGCTGCCGTGCCATTCGCCCTGGCCATGCCACTGGCCTTTGTCGAATTCGCCGGCGTACCAGCTGCCGTTCGGGTAGTCGATGCGTCCCTTGCCTTGCAGCAAGCCATTGACCAGGTCACCACGATAGCGTCCGCCATCCGGCAGGCGGGCGTCGGGGGCCAAAAGCGATTCGCCGTCGCCGCAAGCGGTGAGCATCAGGGTCAAGGCAAGGAGTGCAAGTGGGCGCATAGCGGATTCCGGGCAATTAGGCGAGGGAGTATGCCGCAGCTATGTGTCCTTATATAGGGTGAGGTGCCGCTAGAAGGCGCGAAACAGCATGAGCTGCTTCGCATCCGGGAAGGTTTATACGAAGCACAGGGACAGGGGTTCGGCGATGTACGCCGGCTTGTCCGAACCTTCGATTTCCAGGGTGGTGGTGGCCTTGAGCAGCCATTGGCCGGGTTTTTTCTCGATGACTTCGGTCAGGTCGACCTTGAGTCGCACTTTCGAATTGACCTTGACCGGCTGAATGAAGCGCACGCTGTCGAGGCCGTAGTTGACCACCATCTTCAAGCCTTCGGGCATGACGAGGATGTCTTCCATCAGTTTCGGGATCAGCGACAGCGTCAGAAAGCCGTGAGCGATGGTGCTGCCAAATGGCGTTTGCGCGGCCTTGACCGGGTCGACGTGGATGAACTGAAAGTCCCCTGTGGCTTCGGCGAACAGGTTGATGCGCTCCTGATCGATAGTGAGCCATTCGGAACGTCCAAGTTCCTTGCCGACATAATCTTTGAGCTCTGCAACTGGAACATAGGGCATTGAGACTCTCCTTGGGTTCATCGGTTTTTTAGTTTTGGCTTGCGGGGATCTGACCTCCCGGCTTACCACTTTAGATCAACATGACCAAACGCTCCGGTCAACTGACCATGCTTTTGGCGAATGCCGGTCTATAGCGCGGGCATGCTTATAATGCCCGGCCAATGCGGGTGACGGATTTTGCGGGAGGTCAACAATGTTGCTACGGGGTCTGACGTGGCTGGTGCTGTTCCAATTGCTCGGCACGGCGATCAATCATTTGTTTTTGCCCGTGCTGCCGGGGCCGATTGTGGGGTTGCTGCTGTTGCTGGTGTACCTCATCTATCGCGGACAGGTCGGCGAGCCACTGAACCTGGCGGCCAGCAGCCTGTTGCGCTACCTGCCGCTGTTGCTGGTGCCGCCAGCCGTGGGCGTGATGGTCTATGCCACTGACATCGCGGCGGACTTCTGGGCCATTGTCGGTGCGCTGGTGTTGTCGCTGCTGCTTTCGATGGCCTTCGCCGGGGTGCTGATGCAGCGCATGGTCAAGCGTCACGCTCACTCCGAGGACAGCCAATGATCTTTGACTGGCACGGCGCCTGGACGTCGGTGATTCACCATCCATTGTTCGGCATAGGCATTACCCTTGGCGCCTATCAACTCGTCCTGGCGGCATTCGAGAAAACCCGTTGGATCTTTTTGCAGCCGGTGCTGGTCTCCATGTTACTGGTGATCGGCGTGCTGGCGGGCTGCGGCCTGACCTACGCCGAGTACCGCAAGAGCACCGAGATCCTGAGCATCCTGCTCGGCCCGGCCACTGTCGCGCTGGCGGTGCCGCTTTACCTCAACCTGCGACGGATTCGGCAGTTGTTCTGGCCGATATTTACTACGCTGGTGATAGGTGGTGTCGTGGCTACGGGCATGGGCGTGCTGCTGGGCTGGTGGTTCGGTGCCGAACACATGATCCTGATGACCATGGCGCCGAAGTCGGTAACCTCGCCGATTGCCATGTTGGTGGCTGAGCAGATCGGTGGTGTCGCGGCGCTGGCAGCGGTGTTCGTCTTGATTACGGGTGTGATCGGGGCGATTTTCGGCCCGGCCCTGTTGACCCGGCTCGGCGTGCACAGCCCGGAAGCCAGGGGGATGGCGCTGGGCATGACGGCCCACGCTGTCGGCACGGCCGTGGCGATGCAGGAAAATGAAGAGTGCGGCGCCTTCGCGGCGCTGGCGATGAGTCTGATGGGTGTGGCCACGGCGGTTCTCCTGCCGCTGGCGGTGTCGATGGTGGTGTAAGGAAATGTCTATGAGTCTGCCGCTTTTTCCGTTGAACACAGTGCTGTTTCCAGGCTGCATCCTCGACCTGCAGATTTTCGAAGCGCGCTATCTGGACATGATCGGCCGCTGCATGAAACAGGGCGGTGGTTTCGGCGTGGTGTGCATCCTCGAGGGTGAAGAGGTCGGGATCGCCCCGGCCGGCTACGCGCTGGTGGGTTGCGAAGCGCTGATCACCGATTTCAATCAACAGGACAACGGTCTGTTGGGGATTCGGGTTCGAGGCGGACGGCGTTTCCATGTATTACGATCGGAAATCCAGCGCGATCAATTGACCGTCGCCGAGGTCGAGTGGCTGGAAGACGAACCGGAGCAGCCACTGCAGGACGAGGACGCCGACCTGGTGGCATTGCTCAAGGCCCTGGCGGAACACCCGATGGTTGAAGCCTTGAACATGGGCACTGAAGCGACCGGGCAACAGTCACTGGCCAATCAGTTGGCGTACTTGTTGCCCTTCGCTGAACTGGACAAGATCGACCTGCTGCAACTCGACGATCCGCAGCAACGACTGGATGCGATTCAGGCGTTGCTGGATGAGTTGCAAGGGGAGTTGTTTGCCTGAGGCGCTGACTTTTTTTGTTGCTTATCTGGCAGTTTGTTCGCTCCGTGAGCAGTGAAGCACCTGCCGCCCATCGATAACCCATAGCGACGCCAGGATAGTCTCCAGGCGTCGTTTTTTATGGGTAGCACGCCGGTGGGTGGGATCGATTTTACAGAATCAGGTTCTGTAATGCTCGGGAACTGGCCAGACGATATCGTTGGCAAATACCTCCACATCTCTGGGAAGTTCCAGCACCGGTTTTCCCGAAGCGGCAACCTCGTCTATCAGCTGATCATAGCGAGTCACCGGTACGAAGAAAGTCCCATCACCCGGCACTACCTCCTTTCGATAGGATACGGCCTGGTTGTCTCCCGCCCAGGTTGCTTTCTCGATAGCGTCAGCGTCGGCCCCGGCTTGTGTGTAAATATCGTCGACCCTGGCGGCCCGGGTCAATTCTGAATTCACCAGCCAGATCCTCTCCGCACTGATGCCTCGGGTGGGCATTGATATGCGGCCTTCCAGTGCATCCGGGTCAAAATGTATTCCAGTTCGATTTAGTTCAATGTTTTCCCAGCCGGGTACGACCTCGATCCCGCGTGTGTCAATGACATAGATGAATCCCAAGTGTTGGTTGCGTCTGAGCGCCGGATAGTCTTTTGAGTCGTCAAACACAAAGGAGCTGTCAGAGTCCGACTCGGAGCCGTCACGATTTCCTTCTGTAACAGTGCTGTCCGAATCCGAATTCCTGGCGGGGTAGAGGTTGGCTTGAGAGTTGTACTTCAGTGGGTGCTCATAACCGCCGAGATGTTTTTTATACCCGATGGCGTTACCCAGACTGAACGTTACGCTGAATCCCCGTTTTGTGGTGGAGCCGGTTGCATTGCCTTTAAGGTGGATCATGCGCCTGTCTCGGGCCAATTCCATCGGTGTACGATGATCGCCCCTGAACATCGATGGAATATCCGTTCGGTATAAAGCGCCGTGCAGGTTGCGCTGATAGCCAGCGTGTTGCAGAAATTCGTCAAAGAATTCTTCAGTAAACCTATCCCGAAGTTTGTGCTGGCGGCCATAATCGTCGCCTTCATTTCGCAATTTTAAGATGTACGGTTCCAGCTCTTCAGCGACCAGTTTAAATCTCTGATCGTCGTCTTTATTTTGAGTCAAAAGCTTGTGTTGTTCAGCCCACTCAGGCATTTGTCCGCTTGCCAGTTCCTGGCGCAACCGTGCCTGTTGGTTCTCGCTCAGGTTGTAGCTGCGCAGCAGTTTCGCGCGCTCGGCAAAGGAATGCTGCGGATAAACCCATTTCAATGAATCGGTTAAATAGAGGTGGGTGGCAGGTTCTGCGAAACGCCTGACCCATAACGGCACTTTACCGGTTTGTTGCACTTCTGCCCGGAATAGCAAAATTTCCGGGCCGTGAATCCGATACAGTTTCCAGATGTCGCCATCGGTCCATTGCGCCAGGTTCACCGGTACAGACGCATCACCCCTGGCTTGGGCTGGATCCACGCGAACCCATCGGTGTTGTTCATCCCTGAAGGCGAAACCACTCTCGGGGGCTTGAAAAGGCGAGCCGCCGTAGCTGACTGCGTAATACCCCTGGGCATCCGGTAGATGGCTGACGGTGTATCGGTTGCTGTCGAAGTAAGTGGTGGGTTTGTTCAGGCTCCAGACATCGCCCGTGACGCTTCGATAAAGCGGTGGCCCGAAAGCGCCTTGTTCTTGGGGTGACTTTGCGCGGTAAGTGTTGAGTCTGGTATCGAACTCGACCATCACTGTTTGTGTACTGTTACCCACGCCGTCGACGACCTCGACGTCGACAAACCGTCTGTTCTTGAAAATCCTCAGTCCATTCTCGTCGGGTGCGGGTAACTTGCTGGAAACCTGTTGTACATAGGGCTCCAACAGTGGAGTCCTGACATCATGGTGGGATGTGGCGGGAGCAGGGATTCCGGTCGCCACCACGATTGGTAACTTGAGCGCAGTGTTGTCGAGCGCAGGGTCCTGGGCCGGTTTCACAGGGGCGGAGGAGACGGTTGAGCCTTCGGGCCAGAATCGGTTTGCTGGACCGAACACTGGATCGTCGGTCGAGCCRTCCGGCGTTCTCGGTCGCTGCGTTGAGGTTCCTGGTGCTTCGACCGTTGGGGTGGTGGGACGGATTCCAGGTTTTTGACGCATGAGGGTGCACTCCATCTTTAATGAATCAGCCATTCCTTCGGCTGAATGAGGCCAGCGCCGACGTGACGATGAACGTCACGTCGGGCTTGCGGTGATAAGTCGATGACAGGCTGATCAACCAGGCTGGATCGGTTGTATAAACAGAGCCTGGGGGGCAATGCGGTAGTCGGGATCCGTATCGATGCCCCAATAATCGTCGGTTGAGTTGTAGTACACCGTTCCGTCAATCCGTGGCGAGAAGCCGATATGTTCAACAACAATTTTTGCGGCCAGTTCTTCTCGCTGCCGGTGGGCCCGGATGTCGATTAGCAAGGCATCGATGCTGGCGTAGCCTCGCGCGTTGATCAGGTAGAGTTGCAGCACTTCAAATAAAAGCTCGACGGAATAAATGTTTCCGGATGAAGTCGCTACGCTGATGGAGTCTACCGGCCCCGGATGGTCCACACTCGGCAACAGGATCGCTGCGCTACCGACTTTCAGTTTTTCGGACGTCAGGTGTATTTCGTTGCGCGTAACGGTTTCTGTCAATTGCGTACTGAAGAGGGTCCAGGTCGATGCGTTAGAGGTTTGCGCGACGGCACCCGGTGTGGACAGGCTGAACAGGGTGTTGCTGAGGGGATACACATCGTAGGTCGAGGCTTGGCCATGCACGACATAGATCCCTTTATGCGGGGGCGGGGGGAAGTTGACCTTCTGCGGACTGGCGRCAAGCAAATAAGGCTTGATGCGTACGGGGTTGAGAAAGCGATAGTGCCCGTGACGAAGCTTCAGGCATTCCCGGGTGCTACGTGATTTGTAACCCGGATTGGTTGCGTCCTCACGGTAGGAAATATTCGGGGGGACCAGTCGATAGGATTTGCCATCCTGCATCACCAGGACAACGTCATGCGCGCAGTGAATGCCGGCGATCCGAATGCCGCTATTCATATAGGCCGCTATGTGTCGCTGTTGTTTTTCGCGAATGATGCCTGTGAGATTAACAATTTTCGAAGGCAGAAAAATCCATATATTGAAGTTTGAATACTTCAGAAACGTGTAGCCCGAGATGCCCGTTTCCGCTTCGACGGTATAGCTGACTTTAATTTCATCTATTTCCTCATCTTTGTAGTCCAGATATACCGCGACGGAAGTTTCAGGCGTGTTGGCTTCGGCGATGAAGTTGACTCTGCGGCCATCGCGCGAAACAAAGTAGTGCGGCGAATCCCGCTTGGCGATCACCACTGCTCCGCTGTTGGTTATATAGGGCGCCGGCGCCGGGGGGCCGCCAGTCGCCTCGCACTCTACATCGTAATCGAGTGAGTCAGGCAGTTGAGCAGGCAAGATGGGCACCAGCTGGTAACCGTCCTGGGTTCTAAACTGCAACCGGTTGTTTTTCACCCGGCGCAGACCGTCGACATGTTCATAGATATTCTCGACGGTCAGCGCGTGTTGCGGGAGCTCGCCGTCCGTGTCCCGCAACGAACGGATGACCAGCGAGGTATCGATGATCCTCCAGCTTTGAATGCGCTCCATGGGCCAGCCGAATTCGATGAGGCTCGCTTGTTCGCCGTCTTCGACTAGTGATACTCGAGCGTTTGTATCCGCAATGTAGTAGCGGTCCGTTCCGGGGCCGCCATCAACCCGAGCGTCCCAGCCGCGGATCGCGATCGTGTCATCTCCTGGTCCGGCATCGATGTGGTCGTAACCGTTGGCCGAGATCTGATTGGCTTTGTCGTCCCCGGTGACTCGATTTGAACCCTTTCGCAAGGTCGAGATGTTTTCGATGGAGGTGAACTCCGCGATCAGGATGTCGTCTTTCGCACGGTCCTCATGACGCAAGGCCACCTTGCCGGTCTGCAGGTTGACATCGTAACCGACATGAAGTGTATCAGCGCGGGGACGGGAACCCTCGAAGGCCAGGGTGTCGGAGCCCTCAAAACCGTCCAGAACACTGGTGCGTGCCGGCTGCACTGGCCGGTTCAGTTCCGCTTCGGTTGTTTCGAAGTAAAAACTGTCATTCTTGTCACCACCGACCAGTTTTTTGACCCCGTTGCGATAGACGAAAATATTGGGCTTGTCCTTGGGGGCGTAGACCTGATCATCGCCGTCACCGAGTCGCCAAAGAATGCCTTTGTTTTCGCCTCCGCTGCCTTTGACACTGCCTTTGAGGTTTGACGGAAGCCCGTCACGCGCAAGGATAATATCGTCGGTCTCAACGATAGCCGGCTCCGTATCAAGCTTGTAGGGTTCTTCTCCGGCGTTTTCGTCCCATTGGTAGTGCCAGATTTTGATTGTCTTCAGTGTGACGTCGAAACCGCCATTTACGATGTATTCCAGTTCTTCTTTATAAGGACCTTCAAGTAAGGTTTTTGCCGAAAGCTCTAACTGTGCGGTGTAATCACTCAAGGTCTTGTTAATTTTGAAGCGGTCCATCACATCCTTTTGCACTTCTTGACGAAAGAAGGCGAGCAATCCGGCAAGCATCCGTTCGCCAAAGTCCAGTTCAACGTAATCATCAATATCGTCCACGATCCGTGCGGCCCGGTAGATTTCCCCTCCCACGATGAGGATCGCAGCGGCGGCGAGGCCAACAGGACCGGCGACGCTGCCGAAACCGGCCAGCGCTGCCGCGCCCAGCGAAAGACTGAGTATCGCGCTCGTCACGTTCATCGCGCCGCTGACATAGTCATCCTGTGCTGCCTTGCCTTGCTTGCCCGCAGCGGCCTGGAAGGAACTGACGGCTCCGTAAATGTCGAATGGCAGAGTGAGGACGCTGGCAAATAACCCGGCCCCTCGACTCAGGGTTTTCCCCACCGATGTGGCGCAGTACCCATTGAAGGCCGTTCCGCCGCCTACGAGCATCTTTATACCGACTTTGGACAGGCCTCGTTCGACGATCAGTGAACCTGCTTCGCTTGCGATACCGCCGGCGTTTATTCCTGCATCAAGCCATTCACCGGCGTCAACGGCGTCCCTGATTCCGCGCATGCCGCTGTAAATGCCATAGGCCTGCATACCTACGCCGAAGCGGCTGAGATTTTTATTGACCCAAGGTGGCAAAGGAACGTCGGCTGGATGAATGTCGATTTTCTGGGCTGCGTCGGCCAGCCTCGCGAAACGATCCGTCGGGCTGCCAGGCGTGATTGATTTGTCGGCGGCCATGAGGCGTGGGGCGTTCTCCGAGCGCAAGCAGGCCAGTTCGAAGATGAACGTGGTCACTTTGCCACTGTCTGCGGGATTGGCGGAAATGTCCCGGGCCATGACCTTGGCCGGATCGATGCTCAGAGCGTCGAGGAAATCCTGATAGGGCTTTTTAAAGTTCGTGTTTGCCGCGCTGATGTCTTGGCCAGCGATCTTCRCGCCCAATTTGCTGAGTTCCACACGGCTTATGGTGCTTTCGCCAAAACGCAGTGGCCCCAGCTTTTTATCCAGCGAGGCAAGCGTGTCGGCAGATGAAGAGTTGGCTGTTACAGCGTCCGGCGCAGGTGTCAGGGGTGGCGCGCTGGGAGACGTATCAATCACGTCCGTTGGCCCAGGTGTCAGAGGTGGAGCGCTGGGAGAAGTATCAATCTGGCCGGCGGGCGGCGCATGACTGTTGGCCGATGCGCTGATCGCCGTGACCTGCATCGGTAAGTGGGTTGAAGTTTCCATGGCGGGTTCGATAAGTTTGGCCATTGTTTAATCCTTTAAATAATGAATGTTATAAGCCCCGGTTTTTACCGGTGCGCAAGGTCGGGTGTTTCCCTCAAGGCCATATGACGTCATAGCCAAATTCGTTTTTATTGCCAGACAGCTTCAGCATCGGTTTACCCGCGGCCTCCACTTCATCGATCAATTGGTCGTATTCATGTTTGTTGGCGTGACCCGCATGGGTAGCGGCTTCGATACGTGCGCCGCGACTGCCGGCTTGCGCCTCGATGTCGTATACCTTTGCGCCCTTTGTCAGGGCTGAGTTCAACAGCCAGATACGCTCTGCCTCCAGCCCCTTTTTAGTCACCGAAATCAATCCTTCGTAGTCATCGTCGGGAAACCAGGTGGGCGGCGTGTCGCGGGCCGCTGAATTGAAACTGTGGTTTTCTTCATGCGGGACCACTTCCAGGTTGCGGGTGTCCAGCGCATACAAAAACATTTCCGTTTGCCGCGCTCTGGTGCTTTGGTAATTGCGTTCATGATCCCAGGGGATCGGACTTCCCGCATCCGACCATTCGGAAGATTCGCTGCTGTCCGTATCGCTTGCATTGCTTRCATCACTGTCCGAATCGTCAGTGTTTCGTCCTGGGTATTTGTTGGTTTGCGAGTTGAATCGCAAGTACTCGGGATCGGGGGTTGAGGCGTACATCAGGCCCTCATTGAGGCTGAAGGTGGCGCTCATCGGCTTATGGGTGGTGGCGCCGGGGTGGTGCGCATAGCGAGGCAGCATGGCGCCGTCGTTCGCCACTTCGAACGGGGTGCGCTCGTCGCCCCTGAACAGAGCCGGTATGTCCGTTCGATACAGACAGTTGTTCTTGTTACGCCGATAGCCCAGTTTCGCCAGCAGCGCCTCGCGCAATGCGGGGGTCAGGCTGGTCTCGGGGTCATAGCCGTCATGCCGGGCATCACGCTTGAGATTCAGCTCATTGATGGCGTCTCGGCTGAATTGATCGAGGTAAAGTGGATTGCCAACGTCTTCAGTCATGCGTTTGTGCGCTAGTGCCCATGGCGGCAATGTCAGCTCGGTCTGCAGGTGCTGTTGCAGGCGAGACAGTTGGCTCGGCAGCAGGTTGTAGGATTGCAAGAGCGCCTGGCGTTCGTTCGAGGTCAGGGTCGGGTGCAGCCAGCGCAGTGAATCTCGCAGCAGGTTGACGACCGGGTCCTCCGTTACATTGGGTTCGACCCACTGTGGGGGCTTGCCCGAGGCTTGTGCTTCGCTGCGGAAGCGCTCGATATCCCGACCGTGAATCCCGTAGAGCTCCCAGATCTCCCGGTCGGTCCAGTGTGTCAGGTGGGTGGGTTGCGAGCCGAATCCTCCTGCGGGAGGGTCGACCTCAATCCAGTTTCCGTAACGATCCTTGAACGCAAACCGTGTGTCCGATTGATTCGACCCCGACCTTGGCTTGAACTCGTGATAACCCTGGGCATCCGGCGAGCGCATCGATGCGGTGTACAGTCTTTGATTGATGTAGGTTGGCGTGTCCGAAGATCGTGGTCGTTTCGGTACGACCATTGTCGCAGGCTGCTCGCTCGATGATGGCGCGGGTCGCTTCGTCGCGGTGCCACTGCCTGTCTGGAAGTCATCGCCGGTAACAGGTTTTTCACTGATCTGCGCTGTCAGGCGCCAGGTGGAACCTGTTTCGTTTTTATAAAGGATCGGGCCGGACGGATGTTGCTCCGTCAGTAACTTCATTCGATAGACACCGAGTTTTGCATCCAGATCGACATGAGCGGTCTGTAAAACGCCGCCATCGTCTACATCGACAAATTTGCGCCCGACGATGTAGCGCAAGCCGTCTGCATCCGGTGCTTGCATGCCGCGCAGAAAGTTCGCAGATAACCAGTATTTGGTCAATGATGTATCGCTCTGCGAAGAATCGGTTATTGTTCGAGTCGGCAAATCGGTTATTTCAATGGCAGGGTGGACAGGTGGATCAATGTCCGGGCGAGTTGCAAGACCATTATTGGACCTCAAAGGAGCAGTGGCGTCGGCAGGCCAGGTTCTATGGGGCACGAATATTGAAGTGCTCGAATCAGGCCTTATTGTTGGCTCGTTCGTTGATACCGGTTTATTCGGAGTTGTTACGGGTGGCTTGCGGGGTGTTTTGGGACTCATGGCAAACTCGCTTATAAAATAAAATTGATAAGTTATGTTGATCCGCCTGATGGCATTTTTGGTGAATATGAAAAAGCGATAAGTTAGTAGTTACATTGTTGAAATATGGATTGTGCGTGGTTCACGACAAAGTGGGTTTTAATGTAATTGATTTTTCAGGTCGTGAAAGGTGAAGACTTTGGAAGTGACGGGAAAATATGTAACTTCGATTATTAGTCAGGCGGATGTTCAGCGAAGACGCGGCCGCGTCGCAATCAGGCAACTCGCGAGATCAAGCACCACGCTTGTCGGAGAATTCCTTGAAGCGTGGCGAAGAAGGGACTCTGTTGCTGTGAGTCGATAGACTGGCGAACCCGTGATGTCAGTAGGCGTACCGCAACATTGCAGGGGGCAGATGACGCAAGGCGAAAAAACTGAACAATGCCAACAGTGCCGGCAGGATCAGCCACCAGACCTTGAAGGGCATGGCATTGAGGGACGTCTGGCGTTGGCTCAGCCACAAGCTCACGGCACACACGCACGCTGCCAGCATGGCGCCGGCCAGCACGTCGGTGGGCCAATGTGCGCCGAGATAAACCCGGGACAAGGCGATCGACAGTGCCGGCAGGCAGGCCAGCAGCAGCCAGGTCAGGCGCATACGCGGGGGCTGTCCGCGACCGGCGAGTACCCCAAGGGTCAGAAACAAGGCAAACGCCCCCGAAGCGTGGCCACTGGGCATGCTGTAGCTGGTCAAGGGGTCGCTGAGCACTTCCGGGCGTACCCGGGCGAAGAAGTTCTTGGTCGCGGTATTGGCCAGGGCGGTGCAGAGCAGGGTGCCGCCGGCAAACAGCGCCTGGCGCCATTGTCGGCACAGCAATAGCAGGCCGGTGAGCAGGGCACTGAACAGCAGCATGTTGCGGAACTCACCGATCAGGGTGAGTGTGATCGCGATTTCATCCAGCACGGGTTGGCGGTGTTCCTGCACCAGCGTCATCACGCCTTGATCGAGTGCCGTCAGGTACGGATAGCCGATGAACAGGCCGATCAGAATCAACAGGCTCATGCTGCCGATCCAGATGGTTGCGCGACGGTGGCGGCGCAGGCTGCTGTTGACGCTGAGTCCGATCATCACCGCAATACTGCCTGCGACAATTCCGGCTTCCAGCCAGAACCCTTCAGGCAATGGCAGGCGCAAGGCCGCCCCGGTGGCCCAACCCGGCAGCAGATAAGCCAGGCTCCAGCCGGCGGCGGCCAGCAGGCTGACAGCAGCGAAGCGCGGGAAGGGCATGTCGCACATCCCGGCGACCATTGGCAACATCGGTCGCAGCGGGCCGATGAAGCGACCGACCAACAGGCTGGCAATGCCGTAGCGCTGGAAATAGCTTTCAGCGCCGGCCATCCATTCAGGATGATGGCGCAACCCCGGTAGTCTTCGGATGTTCTGGTGGAAATGGYGCCCGAGGAAGTACGAGATCAGATCACCGAAAATCCCGCCGAGAAAGCCCAGCAACAAAGTTTCGCTCAGTGATAGCGCGCCGCTGCCGGCCAAAACGGCGACGGCGAACAGCAGCACGGTGCCTGGCACGATCAAGCCGGCAATCGCCAGGCACTCCACAAAGGCAACAATGAAGACCGCAGCAGCCAGCCACTGCGGATTGGCCGCCAGCCATCCGGTCACGCTATCGAGCCATGGGCCCATAAAACCACTCCATCAAAACTTCAATTGATCCCAAAGGATGCAGGCAATCTTCAGCAGCACTCAGTTCCCCCTTGTGGGATTTCATTTGTCGCGGATTTAGCGCATATCAGGGCCGCAAGAAATAATCCCGGCCTTCGACCTGGCCGCGTCGCAGCGGGTTGCGCGTACACCATTGCGCGTAGGTCGCGTCGACAAAGCGGTACATCAGGTGCTCATCACGGCCATGGGGAATGCCCAGGCGTGTGGTTTGAATGATGTGCGAAGGCGCCGGCCCGGTGTCTTCTACCAGAAGAACGTCATGATCGAAACGCTTGGCATCCCACATCGGAACCTTCAACCCCAGTGCCTTGCACAGCAAGGTCTGCCCGGCGCAGAGTTTCTGCGATGGCCGCGCACGTCCTTGAGCATCGGGATTGTTCAGCAGCATCTGCGCAAGGCTCGCCGGCCCGCTGATTTCATCGACCCACGGATAAGCCGATTTGATCAGCACCGCATTGCCTGGCCCTTGAGCGCTGAAGTTCAGCGAATCGCCGCCACGGGCGTAATACATATAGATGTGGCCGCCATCCAGAAATAAAGCCTTACGCTTTTCCGTGTAGCCCAGCGAGGCGTGGCTGCCTTTTTCCGCGCAGTAATAGGCTTCGGTTTCGATGATCCGCGCGCTCAGCCACAGATCGCCGACCCGATGACGGATGACTTTACCGAGCAGATCCTGCGCCAGCATTTGCGCATCTCGGTCGAAAAAGGCATCCGGTAAGCCCAGCGGCAGGCGCTCGGCGCGGTTGCGAACGGTCAGATTGGACATGGCAGGCAACGTTTATCCAGACTGAAGAGGTCGTGATGATAACAATGCACGGCTTAATTGGGCCTGAACGCTGGCGAATCAGCGTTCATTTCGACCATCCGCCCGTCACCGCTGTTAGTCCCGGGACGCGACAGCTATAATCTGCCGCTTTCCTCTTTGCCAAGACCCCAGCAGACCATGACTGAGTCCGTTCTTGACTATATGACCCGATTGGGTCGCGCCGCCCGTGAAGCCTCCCGGGTCATCGGCCGTGCCAGCACCGCGCAGAAAAACCGCGCCTTGCAGGCTGCTGCCAATGCCCTGGACGCCGCTCGCGCCGAGCTTGCAGCAGCCAATGAACAGGATCTGGCTGCCGGTCGTGCCAATGGTCTGGAGCCAGCGTTGCTGGAGCGTCTGGAACTGACCCCGGCACGCATCGACGGCATGATCGTCGGTCTGCGTCAGGTTGCTGCGCTGCCGGATCCGGTCGGTGCGATCCGCGACATGAGCTTCCGTCCGTCGGGCATTCAGGTCGGCAAGATGCGCGTGCCACTGGGCGTGATCGGGATCATCTACGAATCCCGTCCTAACGTGACCATCGATGCCGCCAGCTTGTGCCTGAAGTCCGGCAACGCGACCATCCTGCGCGGTGGCTCCGAAGCGATTAATTCCAACCGGGCGATTGCCGCGTGCATTCAGCGCGGTCTGGCCGAAGCAGAGTTGCCGGCCGCCGTGGTGCAAGTGGTCGAAACCACCGATCGCGCGGCCGTCGGCGCGCTGATCACCATGCCTGAATACGTCGATGTCATCGTGCCGCGCGGCGGTCGTGGCCTGATCGAACGTGTCAGCCGTGACGCCCGCGTACCGGTAATCAAGCACCTGGACGGCATTTGCCACGTTTACGTGAGTGAACACGCCGATCTGGCCAAGGCCCAGCGCATTGCGTTCAATGCCAAGACTTACCGTTACGGCATCTGCGGTGCCATGGAAACGCTGCTGGTGGATCAAACCGTCGCCAGGGATTTCCTGCCGGCGATGGCGGCACAGTTCCGCGAAAAAGGCGTCGAACTGCGCGGTTGTGAACGTACCCGGGCAATCATCGATGCCGTGGTCGCCACTGAAGAAGACTGGAGCACCGAATACCTGGCGCCGATTCTGTCGATCCGTGTAGTCGACGGAATGGACCAGGCCATCAAGCACATCAACCACTACGGTTCCCATCACACCGATTCGATTGTCAGCGAACACCAGGGCGAAACCCGGCGTTTCGTGGCTGAAGTCGACTCCTCGTCGGTGATGATCAATACCCCGACATGCTTCGCCGATGGCTTCGAATACGGATTGGGTGCCGAGATCGGCATTTCTACTGATAAGCTGCACGCCCGCGGCCCGGTGGGCCTCGAAGGGTTGACCTGCGAGAAGTACATCGTGGTCGGCGACGGGCAGTTGCGCGGACAGGAGCCAGCCTGACTTGGGCGACTTAGACCTGCCAGCCCCGATCGCCGTCAGCGAGCCAGTGCCTTGCCGCATTGGCGTGCTGGGCGGAACGTTCGACCCGGTGCACATCGGCCATTTGCGTGGTGCGCTGGAAGTCGCCGAAACACTGGCGCTCGATGAACTGCGACTGACACCCAGTGCCAGGCCGCCCCATCGGGATACGCCGCAGGTGTCAGCCAAAGACCGTCTGGCGATGGTCGAGTGCGCGGTAGCCGGTGTGGCGCCGTTGGTGGTGGACGCCCGCGAATTGCAGCGGGACAAACCGTCCTACACCATTGATACCCTGGAGCTGATGCGCGCCGAACTGGCCGCCGAGACCCAGGTTTTTCTGCTTTTGGGCTGGGACGCTTTTTGCGGCCTGCCCACTTGGCACCGCTGGGAAGAGTTGCTCCAGCATTGCCATATCCTGGTGTTGCAACGCCCGGATGCCGACAGCGAACCGCCGGATGCCTTGCGCAACCTGCTGGCAGCGCGCTCGGTGAGCGACCCGCTGGCCCTCAAGGGGCCGAGCGGACAGATTGCATTCGTCTGGCAGACACCGCTCGCGGTATCCGCCACCCAGATCCGTCAACTGCTGGCCAGCGGTAAGTCGGTACGTTTCCTGGTGCCCGACGCGGTCCTGGCCTACATCGATGCGCACGGTCTCTACCGTGCGTCGAACTGAATAGGAGTGCTTCAAGGCACGTGGCAACAACGTGTATCGAAGCCCCGAACATACGAGCAAAACGAGTTTTATATGACGAGCAACAACGAAACCAAAGTAAAACGCAAAGGCACGTTCAAGAGCGCCCCGCTGCCTGAGAAAGTCCTCGCTGCCGAGCCGCCTAAAGGCGACGAGCTGGTCAAGATCGCCGTAGCCGCCCTGGAAGACGTCAAGGCCCAGGACGTGCTGGTGATCGATGTTCGCGACAAGCAGAGCATCACCGACTACATGATCATCGCCACCGGTACCTCCAACCGCCAGATCGGCGCGATGCTGGACAAGGTCCGCGAAGCGGTCAAAGCCCTGGGCATCAAGCCGCTGGGTGAAGAAGGCAAGGGCGATAGCGACTGGGTGCTGCTGGACATGGACGACGTGATCGTCCACATGATGACTTCCAATGCACGCCAGTTCTACGACCTGGAGCGCCTGTGGAAAGGTGCCGAGCAGAGCCGCGCGGCCGATGGCAAACACCACAGCCCTGAAGTTGGTCACGAGCACTTCAACAAGCTCAACAAAGACCAGGAATAAGGGACCGCTGTGCGACTGCGACTGATCGCCGTCGGTTCACGCATGCCCAAATGGGTGGAAGAAGGCTGGCATGAATATGCCAAGCGTCTTCCGTCCGAGCTGGCGCTGGAACTGGTGGAAATACCGCTCAATACCCGTGGCAAGAACGCCGACGTGGCTCGCTTCATCCGTCAGGAAGGCGAAGCCATGCTGGCCAAGGTCGGGCCGAACGAGCGGATTGTCACTCTCGAAGTCCACGGCAAGCCCTGGAGCACCGAGCAGCTGGCGGTCGAGCTCGATCGCTGGCGGCTGGACTCGCGTACGGTCAACTTCATGGTCGGCGGCCCCGAAGGGCTGGCGCCGGAAGTCTGTGCCCGGGCTGACCAGCGCTGGTCGTTGTCGCCGCTGACCTTGCCGCACCCGCTGGTGCGGATCCTGATCGGCGAACAGTTGTACCGTGCCTGGACCGTGCTGTCCGGTCACCCTTACCACAAGTAGCTCTGCCCTCATGTCCCAGCCGATCCGCATCAAGGACCACGAAAAAGACGCCCGTCTGGTGCGTGGCCGCGTCGTGTTCGGGGCCATTGCAGTGGTGGCGCTGATTGGCGTGCTGATCGCGCGCCTGTATTTCCTGCAGGTGATCCAGTACGAGTACCACTCGACCCTGTCGGAAAACAACCGCGTCCATGTGCAGCCGATTCCGCCGCCCCGTGGCTTGATTTTCGACCGCAATGGCGTGGTGATTGCCGATAACCGGCCGAGTTTCAGCCTGAGCATGACCCGCGAGCGTTCCGGCGACTGGCAGCAGGTGCTCGACGTGATCGTCGAAGTGCTGCAACTGACGCCCGAGGACCGGGTGATCTTCGAGAAGCGCATGCGTCAGGGCCGCCGGCCGTTCGAGCCGGTGCCGATCCTGTTTGAGCTGACCGAAGAGCAGATTGCGCGCATCGCCGTGAACCAGTTCCGCCTGCCAGGCGTAGAAGTGGTCGCGCAACTGGTCCGTCACTATCCGCAGGGTGCGCATTTTGCGCACTCGGTGGGTTACATGGGGCGGATCAACGAGAAAGAGTTGAAGACTCTGGATCCGGTGAGTTACAGCGGCACCCATCAAATTGGCAAAACCGGCATCGAGCGTTTCTACGAGCCTGAATTGCACGGCCAGGTGGGTTACGAGGAAGTCGAGACCAACGCCCGGGGCCGCGTATTGCGCGTGCTCAAGCGTACCGATCCGATTCCCGGCAAGGACATCGTCCTGAGCCTGGACATCAAATTGCAGGAAGCCGCCGAAGCTGCGCTGGGTGGTCGTCGTGGTGCGGTGGTAGCGCTGGACCCGAAAACCGGTGAAGTGCTGGCGATGGTCAGCCAGCCGAGTTTCGACCCGAACCTGTTCGTCACCGGCATCAGCTCCAGGGCCTATTCCGAGCTGCGCGATTCCATCGACCGGCCGTTGTTCAACCGCGTGCTGCGTGGCCTGTACCCGCCGGGCTCGACCATCAAGCCGGCGGTGGCGATTGCCGGCCTGGATTCCGGCGTGGTGACCGCTTCGACCCGAGTGTTCGACCCTGGTTACTACATGCTGCCCAACTACGACCATAAATACCGTAACTGGAACCGTACCGGCGACGGTTTTGTCGACCTCGATACGGCGATCATGCGTTCTAACGACACCTACTTCTATGACCTGGCCCACAAGCTGGGGATCGATCGGTTGTCGTCGTATCTGTCCAAGTTCGGCATCGGTCAGAAGGTTTCCCTGGATATGTTCGAGGAGTCGCCGGGTCTGATGCCGACCCGCGAATGGAAGCGTGCGACCCGCCGGCAGGCTTGGTTCCCGGGTGAAACGCTGATTCTGGGGATCGGTCAGGGCTACATGCAATCGACCCCGTTGCAACTGGCCCAGGCCACCACACTGGTGGCCAACAAAGGCATCTGGAATCGTCCGCACCTGGCCAGGACCATCGAAGGCGAGAAGCCAGTGGACCCTAACCCGATGCCGGACATTATCCTGCGCGACCCGTCGGACTGGACCAAGGTCAACCACGGCATGCAGCAGGTTATGCATGGTGCCCGGGGTACGGCGCGCAAAGCCTCGATCGGCGCGCAATACCGAATCGCCGGCAAGTCGGGTACGGCCCAGGTGGTCGCGATCAAGCAGGGTGAAAAGTACGACCGCTCCAAGGTCCAGGAGCGTCACCGTGACCACGCCTTGTTCGTCGGCTTCGCGCCGGCCGACGACCCGAAAATCGTGGTGTCGGTGATGGTCGAGAACGGCGAGTCCGGCTCCGGCGTCGCAGCTCCTGTGGTGCGTCAAGTCATGGATGCCTGGCTCCTGGACCAGGACGGTCGGTTGAAGCCCGAATACGCCAGCCCTATCAGTGCAGAGGCTACCGCCCGTGATGAATAACTTCGATCGCATGCTCTCCAGCGAGGATGTGATGCGTCGCCGTGCGACGCTGCTGCAACGCCTGCACATCGACGGCCCATTGTTGATCCTGCTGCTGACTCTCGCCGCCGGCAGCCTGTTCGTGCTGTATTCGGCCAGTGGCAAAAGCTGGGATCTGCTGGGCAAGCAAGCCACTTCGTTCGGCATCGGCCTGGTGTCGATGATCGTCATCGCCCAGTTCGAGCCGCGCTTCATGGCGCGCTGGGTGCCGCTGGGCTACGTGGTCGGGGTAATGCTGTTGCTGGTGGTGGACATCATGGGCCACAACGCCATGGGCGCCACCCGCTGGATCAACATTCCCGGGGTGATCCGCTTCCAGCCCTCGGAATTCATGAAAATCCTGATGCCGGCGACGATCGCCTGGTACTTGTCCAAACGCACCTTGCCGCCCCAGCTCAAGCATGTGGGCGTCAGCCTGATGCTGATCGGCGTGCCGTTCATTCTGATCGTGCGTCAACCGGACCTCGGCACTTCGCTGCTGATCCTGGCCGGCGGCGCTTTCGTATTGTTCATGGGTGGCTTGCGCTGGCGCTGGATCCTCGGCGTACTGGCCGCCGCCGTGCCCGTGGCGGTTGCCATGTGGTTCTTCATCATGCACGACTACCAGAAGCAGCGAATTCTGACGTTCCTCGATCCGGAGAGCGATCCGCTTGGTACGGGCTGGAACATCATCCAGTCCAAGGCCGCCATCGGTTCCGGCGGTGTGTTCGGCAAGGGCTGGTTGCTGGGCACCCAGTCGCACCTGGACTTCCTGCCGGAAAGCCACACCGACTTCATCATTGCAGTAATGGGTGAAGAATTCGGCCTGGTGGGGATCTGCGCGCTGTTGCTGATCTACCTGCTGTTGATCGGCCGCGGACTGGTGATTACCGCCCAGGCGCAGACATTGTTCGGCAAGTTGCTCGCGGGCAGCCTGACCATGACGTTTTTTGTTTATGTTTTCGTCAACATCGGTATGGTCAGTGGCCTGTTGCCGGTGGTGGGGGTGCCGTTGCCGTTCATTAGCTACGGAGGAACTTCGCTGGTGACGCTGCTGTCAGCGTTTGGGGTTTTGATGTCGATCCATACCCATCGCAAGTGGATCGCACAGGTTTGAATAAGGTGAAACTTTCAATGCAAGTAATGCGTGGCTGGGTGACTCGGTATGCGCCATGGGTCGGCCTGGTAAGCATCCTTGGCACCGTGCAGGAAGCGTTGGCCGGCGACTACGAAGGCTCACCCCAGGTGGCCGAATTCGTCGGTGAAATGACCCGCGACTATGGTTTCGCCGGTGAACAATTGATGGGCGTGTTCCGCGAAGCCGAGCGCAAGCAGTCGATTCTGGACGCCATTTCGAAACCCGCCGAACGGGTCAAGCAGTGGAGCGAATATCGCCCGATGTTCATCACCGATGCGCGCATAGCCCGGGGTGTGGATTTCTGGCGTCAGCACGAAGCGGTGTTGGCCCGTGCCGAGCAGGAATACGGCGTTCCGGCCCAGGTGATAGTCTCGATCATCGGCGTTGAAACCTTTTTCGGCCGTAATACCGGAAATTTCCGGGTGATCGATGCCTTGTCGACCCTGGGTTTCGACTATCCTCCCCGTGCCGAGTTTTTCCGCAAGGAATTGCGTGAGTTCCTGCTGCTGGCCCGCGAAGAGCAGGTCGATCCGTTGACGCTCAAAGGCTCTTACGCCGGCGCAATGGGGTTGCCGCAATTCATGCCGAGCAGTTTCCGCGCCTATGCGGTGGATTTCGACGGTGATGGCCATATCAACATCTGGACCAACCCCGACGATGCCATTGGTAGTGTCGCCAGTTACTTCAAGCGTCATGGCTGGGGCGCCGGCGAACCGGTGGTCAGCCGTGCCGATGTCCGTGGCGATCAGGTCGACGAGGGTTTGACCGCAGGAATCGAACCAACGAAAACCGTCGGGGAGTTGCGAGCCCTGGGGTGGTCAAGTCATGATGCGCTGCGCGATGATATGCCGGTTACCGCTTTCCGCCTGGAAGGCGACAATGGCTCCGAGTACTGGATGGGCCTGAAGAATTTTTACGCGATCACGCGTTATAACCGCAGCGTGATGTACGCCATGGCCGTACATCAACTGTCTGAACAGCTGGTCCAAGCACGGGGCGTCAAGTAATGCGGGCATTGCCTATCAATAAACCCCTGAAGTTGATGGCATTCGCCGCGTTGGCTGTGCTGGTCGCCAGTTGTTCGACCAGCCGCGCGCCAGCCCAGAAGTCCACCACCGCCGTGCGCTCGACGCCGGGGCTGGACATCAACCGTGCCCACAAGGATGGCGCGCCATGGTGGGATGTCGATGTGTCGCGCATCCCGGACGCCACGCCGACCCTGCATACCGGCCCGTACAAGGCCAGCCCGTACTCGGTACTGGGCAAAACCTATTTTCCGTTGCAAGAATCCAAGACGTACGTGCAGTCGGGTACGGCGTCCTGGTATGGCACCAAGTTCCATGGTCAGAACACCGCCAACGGCGAAGTCTATGACCTGTACGGCATGAGTGCCGCACACAAGACCTTACCGCTGCCGAGTTACGTTCGGGTGACCAACCTGGACAACAACAAGAGCGTGATCCTGCGCGTCAACGATCGTGGGCCGTTCTACTCGGACCGGATCATCGACCTGTCATACGCGGCCGCCAAGAAACTCGGTTATGCCGAGACCGGTACCGCGCGGGTCAAGGTCGAGGGCATCGATCCACAACAGTGGTGGGCCGCCAAGGGCCGTCCGGCGCCTTTAATGCTCAACGAGCCGCAAGTCGCGCAGAATAGCGCCCCGGTGATCACGGCCTCGGCCGGCACCGTCGAGCAATGGACACCACCGCCGCAGCAACACGCCGCAGCCGTTGTGCCCGTACAACTTGCTGACGCAAAAAAAAACGCTTCTGCACCAGCCTCTGGCCAGTATCTGCAGGTGGGCGCGTTCGCCAACCCGGACGCTGCAGAACTCCTGAGATCGAAGCTCAGCGGGATGGTGAGCGCTCCGGTGTTCATCAGCTCGATCGTGCGCAATCAGCAGACCCTGCATCGGGTTCGCCTGGGCCCGATCGGATCGCCGGGTGAAATCCAGCAGGTGCAGAACAGTGTGCGCCTGGCCAATCTCGGTTCGCCAAGTGTTGTGACTGAGTAAAACGTAGAACTTGATTGACGGTTCGTCTGCAGTTTTGGGGGATGAACCAGGTTGTTGGCTCGTCGAAGAACAAAAGCCCGGCAAAGGGTGGCTGGAGTGAGCAACTGAACACGCGATGACTCGTTAGAAAGTCATCTGATTAAATTTTGCCTTCGGGCAGTTTCCATTAGCGATTTCGAGAGACGGATGAACATCACCACCTTTGCCAAACGCCTGTGCCTTCTAGTCCCGCTGCTCCTCTCTCCAGCCGCCTTCGCGGTCGAGATGATGCCGTCGCCACCGCAACTGGCTGCCAAGGCCTACGTGCTCATGGATGCCAGCAGCGGCAACGTGCTGGTCGAGAACAATGGTGATCAGCGTCTGCCGCCGGCCAGCCTGACCAAGCTGATGACCGCGTACATCGCGACCCTGGAAATCCGTCGCGGCCAGATCGGCGAAAACGATCCGGTGACCGTCAGCGAAAACGCCTGGCGTACCGGCGGTTCGCGGATGTTCATCAAGGTCGGTTCGCAGGTCACTGTCAGCGACCTGCTGCACGGCATCATCATCCAGTCGGGCAACGACGCCAGCGTCGCGCTCTCCGAGCACATCGCCGGCAGCGAAGACGCTTTCGCCGACCTGATGAACAAGACCGTCGCCGACCTGGGCATGACCAACACCCACTTCATGAACCCGACCGGCTTGCCAAACCCTGAGCACTATTCGTCGGCTCACGACATGGCTGTGCTGGCCCGCGCGATCATCCACGAAGACCCGGCTCACTACGCGATCTACTCGCAGAAAGAGTTCTTCTGGAACGGCATCAAGCAACCGAACCGTAACCTGCTGCTGTGGCGCGACAAGACCGTCGATGGCCTGAAAACCGGCCACACCGACGAAGCCGGCTACTGCATGGTGTCTTCGGCCGTACGTGATGGCATGCGCCTGATCGCCGTGGTGTTCGGCACCAACAGCGAAGTGGCTCGTGCCGCAGAAACCCAGAAGCTGCTGACCTACGGTTTCCGCTTCTTCGAAACCCAGACCTTCTATCAGAAGGGCGCCGAGCTGGCTCAGGCTCCAGTCTGGAAGGGCTCCACGAACCAGGTCAAGGCTGGCCTGGCTGAAGACCTGACCATGACCCTGCCCAAAGGCCAGCTGAAAAAGCTCGCTGCCAGCATGACCATGAACCCGCAGCTGGTCGCGCCAATCGCCAAGGGCGACGTGATCGGTAAAGTCGAAGTGAAACTGGACGACAAGGTCGTGCACAGCGCTGATCTGATCGCTCTGGACGCTGTCGAGGAAGGTGGTATCTTCCGCCGCATGTGGGATAGCATCCGTCTATTCTTCTACGGCTTGTTCAACTGAATTTAGTGTGCACCTGCATGGCTCCGCGTTGATCTGGCGCGCAGCCATGCCCGTCGCCACGGCTTACGCTTACGAGGCCGTTACGCCATGACCGATACCGAAGTAAAGGCGCCAAAGATCGAATTCCCGGTCACTGACTATCCCGTTAAGGTAATCAGCGATACCGGTGTGGGCAACAAGGACAAGATCATCAAGATCGTCGAGAAACACGCCAAGATCAACGATGAGCGTGTTGACGAACGCCAGAGCAGCAACGGCAAATACACCACCATTCAGTTGCACATCGTCGCGACCGACCAGGACCAGCTGTACAACATCAACAGCGAACTGCGGGCCACCGGTTTCGTGCACATGGTGCTGTGATGTCTGGCGCGCTGGGCTTTCGCGAGCTCGGCCAGATGGCTTACGAGCCGGTCTGGCATGCCATGCAACGCTTCACCAACGAACGCGGCAGCGATGCCGCCGACGAGATCTGGCTGGTAGAGCATCCACCGGTGTTCACCCAGGGCCAGGCGGGCAAGGCCGAACATTTGCTGCTCCCCGGTGATATTCCGGTAGTGCAGGTCGATCGTGGTGGCCAGGTGACCTACCATGGGCCTGGCCAGTTGGTGGCTTATCTGCTGCTGGACGTGCGCAAGCTCGGGTTTGGTGTGCGCGATCTGGTCACCCGGATGGAGCAGTGCCTGATCGAGCTGCTGGCCAGTTACGGCGTAACCGCCGTGGCCAAACCCGATGCACCGGGTGTCTACGTCGACGGGGCGAAAATCGCCTCGCTGGGTCTGCGGATCCGCCATGGCTGCTCCTTTCATGGCCTGGCCCTGAACGTGGACATGAACCTGGAACCGTTTCGACGGATTAATCCCTGCGGCTATGCCGGGCTGGCGATGACCCAGCTGAGCGATCACGCAGGATCGATTGAATTTGCCGAGGTAAGTGCCCGGCTGCGCGCGCAGCTCGTCAAACACCTCGACTATGCTGAGCAGACGACCCTGACGGGCGGAATCGACTGATATGACTACTGATGCAGTGCAAACCATGATCCCGACGCTCGATGTCACCGAGCGCCCGGCCCCGCGTCCCAAGGTAGAAGCCGGCGTCAAGCTGCGCGGCGCCGAAAAGGTTGCACGCATCCCGGTGAAGATCATCCCGACTACGGAATTGCCGAAAAAGCCGGACTGGATTCGTGTCCGCATCCCGGTTTCACCGGAAGTCGACCGCATCAAGGCCCTGCTGCGCAAACACAAGCTGCACAGCGTGTGCGAAGAGGCGTCCTGCCCGAACCTGGGCGAGTGCTTCTCCGGCGGCACCGCGACCTTCATGATCATGGGTGACATCTGCACCCGTCGTTGCCCGTTCTGCGACGTCGGCCACGGCCGTCCGAAGCCACTGGACGTCAACGAGCCGGAAAGCCTGGCCATCGCCATCGCCGACCTGAAACTCAAGTACGTGGTGATCACCTCGGTGGACCGTGATGACCTGCGTGACGGCGGTGCCCAGCACTTTGCCGACTGCATCCGCGAAATCCGCAAACTGTCGCCGAATGTGCAGCTCGAAACCCTGGTCCCGGACTACCGTGGCCGCATGGACATCGCGCTGCAAATCACCGCTGCCGAGCCACCGGATGTGTTCAACCACAACCTGGAAACCGTGCCGCGCCTGTACAAGGCCGCGCGTCCGGGCTCGGACTACCAGTGGTCGCTGACCCTGCTGCAACGTTTCAAGCAGATGATGCCGCACATTCCGACCAAGTCCGGTCTGATGCTGGGCCTGGGCGAGACCGACGAAGAAGTCATCGAAGTCATGAAGCGCATGCGCGAACACGACATCGACATGCTGACCCTCGGCCAGTACCTGCAACCGTCCCGCAGCCACTTGCCGGTGCAGCGCTTCGTGCACCCGGACACCTTCGCCTGGTTCGCCGAGGAAGGCTACAAGATGGGCTTCAAGAACGTGGCGTCCGGTCCGTTGGTACGCTCTTCGTATCACGCTGACGAGCAGGCCAAGCTGGTCAAGGCCGAGCTGATGTCGTCCTGATTCTGCGCTGTGAAAAGTGCCCGCAAGGTTTAATCGGCCTTGCGGGCTTTTTTTGCCCGTCTGACAGTGATTTCGGCCCTTTCCTGCGAACGACGGGACGATTGATCCCCTTCTGTTTGTCGCCGTTCCTGACTAATGTGTGCTTGACGCTTCTACGCTGGGAGATCCATGGATGACCGCAAGACCTGACCCCACGCTCATGCCTCACACGCCTGTACCGGCGTTGCCGATGCAAGGGTTGATCGCCGTGATCGCGCCTGCCGGCCCTGCTGCGCTGGACACCGGCAAGGCCATAGCCTGGATGCGCGCACGTGGTTACTCGCTGCGGATATTTCCCGGGGTGTTCGAGAAGGATGGCTACCTCGCCGGCAGCGACGATGTACGACTCAATGACCTGCACGCCGCGTTCACCGACCCGGAGGTCGATGCCATCATTTGCCTGCGCGGCGGATACGGCACGCCTCGGTTGCTTGATCGCGTCGATTTCCAGTTGCTGCGCCACCACGCCAAGCCATTCATCGGCTACAGCGACATCACCGCGTTGCATTTGGCGATCAGCCGTTATGCGGGTTTTGTGACCTTCCATGGCCCGCTGCTCAACGCCGATCTGCTGGGTGAGCGGCTGCCACCTACCGAATCCTCTTTTTTTAACATGCTCCGTGGGCAATGCAGGGCCGGTAGCGTGCTCACGCATCCGATTGGCCGCCCGTTGACAACGATCGTACCGGGTGTCGCTCATGGGCGCCTGCTCGGTGGCAACCTGTCGATGATTGCCGCGACGATGGGTACGCCCTACCAGATCGATGCCGAGGGCGTCATTCTGTTCATCGAAGATATCAACGAGCCGCTGTATCGCATCGACCGGTTGCTGACCCATCTGCGTCTTGCGGGAACCCTGCACAAGCTGCGTGGGGTGCTGGTGGGGGACATCGCGGGAGTTGAGGTGGTCGCGCTGGAGCGCTTGCTCAAGCAGACGTTCGAGCCATTGCCGATTCCGGTGCTGTCCGGCTGGCGCAGTGGGCATTGCAACCCGAACCTGACGTTGCCGATGGGGGCGTTGGTGCGGCTGGATGCGGGGAACAAGGAGTTGCTGTTGGAACAGGATGTGGTTACCAGGCGCTAGATATTTTTCGCCTGTCAGGCAGTCATCGCGAGCAGGCTCGCTCCTACAAAGTTTGAGGTGTACGCAAGTGGCGTGATCACCTTTGAACCTGTGGGAGCGAGCCTGCTCGCGATGGCGGTATTCGCCATACGACAAACTATCGGTTACGCAATCCTTCCAGCAATTTGTGCGTCGGGTACCCATCCGCCGGCCAGCCAAACGACTGTTGGGCGCTGCGGATCGCCTTGCGCGTGTTGGCGCCAATGATTCCGTCGGCAGTGCCGGCATCGTAGTTTTGTGTGCTCAGCAGGTTTTGCAGCTCGATCCGCTCGGTACGGCTCAGTGGCAGGTCATCCTTTGGCCACGTGCCGCTGATCAGTCCCGCGCCATTGAAGCGTTCGGACAACAGGCTCACCCCCAAGGCGTAGGAGGACGAGTTGTTGTACTTGAGGATCGCCCGGAAGTTATCGAGCACCAGGAACGCCGGTCCACGGTAACCGGCCGGCAGCAGCAGGGCCGCGGACAATTGCTCGGAGCCGGCCGGGACCTGGCTGCCGTTGGGCAGCGTAACACCYAGTTGGCGCCATTCGGCGACGCTCTTGCGAGTCGTGCCATCGGCCAGCACGTAATTGAACCCGCCTGGCAACTGCACTTCGAAGCCCCACGGCTGGCCTCTCTGCCAGCCTGAGCTTTGCAGGTAATGCGCGGTCGAGGCCAGGGCATCAGCCGAGCTGCCCCAGATATCGCGGCGTCCGTCGCCATCGAAGTCCACGGCATGGGTGTTGTAGGTGGTCGGGATGAACTGGGTCTGGCCCATGGCACCGGCCCAGGATCCGAGCATCTTCTCGGGTTCGATATCGCCTTGTTGCAGGATTTGCAGGGCGGCAATCAATTGTGCGTGGGCGAAACCGGGGCGACGGCCTTCGTAGGCCAGGGTCGCCAGCGAGTTGATCACCGACTTGCTGCCCTGGAATTGGCCAAAGTTGCTTTCCATGCCCCACACGGCCACCAGCGCCTGACGATCAACGCCGTAACGCTGCTCGATGCTTTGCAGGATGTCGGCGTACTGGTTGACCAGCGACTGGCCTTTGCGTACCCGCAGTGGCGACAAGGCGCCGTCGAGGTATTCCCACACCGGTTTTGCGAATTCCGGTTGGCTGCGATCGGCACGAATCACACTGGGGTCGAAGCTGACATCGGCGAAAGCGCGATCAAACAGATCGGCGCGGATACCGGCGGCCAAGGCATCCTTGCGGAAACCCGCCTGCCATTCAGCGAAGGTCTGGGTGGGTTGGATGTCGAGGTTCTCACCGTTCGGAACCACAGGCGGAATAACCGCCGGGGCGGTGGCGACAGGGAGGGTCTGAAGCGGCTGGGCGTCGGCGGCGGTGGGTTTTTCCGCGCAGGCGACTAGCAAAACGAGGCTGGAGGCAGCAATCAATTGGCGCAAGTGCCAACGACGGGAAAGACAAAAGGGCATGCACGGGTCCAGGGAATATGGATCAGGTGCAGACCTTAACATGTTGAGCGGATGCTTGCCTTTCAGGCCGCCAGAAAGTAAGAAGCCTCCCAGCTGTCAGACTGGAAGGCTTCGCGGCGGTAGCTGCCTTTGCCCTTGGTGGGGCGTTCCTGGCGGCTGCGGAACAATGGCCGGGCAATGATGGATTTGGCCTTGTTGGGGCCATGCTTCGATGGCTTTTTGCTCATGATGATTTCTCGCAAGTGAGTGGTTTTTGCGGGGCAAATCATCGGCCGAAGTACAGGTTCTGTCTATAGGGGCGATGGATGTGGATTTTGTAGGAAGAAAGATCTCTTGATCTCACTCGGCAGGCAACGTCAATTTTTGCCCAGCCATCAATAACGTCAACCGGCTCAAGCTCATCCACGGCGAACCCGCAGCCTGGCCCTTGATCTGTGCGTCGATACGCTGTGCTTCGAGCAAAAGCTGCGCCCAGCGTTGGGCCGAATAGCGTTGCAGGGCTTTGCTCATCAACGGTTTGCGCTTGTCCCAGACCGGAGGTTTGGCCTGGCTGAAGGCCTTGTCCAGGGGCGTGCCCTGGCTGTATTGCAGCGAAATGTTGGCCAGCAGGCGCAACTCCCGGGCCAGGGCCCAGAGAATCACCGGCGGCTCGACGCCTTCACCGCGCAAGCCTTCGAGCATGCGCAACGCATGGGCCGCTTCACCATTGAGCACCGCATCGGTCAGGCCAAAGACGTCGAAGCGCGCACTGTCGGCCACCGCCGCCTGCACGGTTTCAACGGTGATCTGACCCCCTTCGGCCATCAGTTTGAGCTTTTCGATTTCCTGGGCGGCGGCCAGCAAATTGCCCTCGACCCGCGCCGCGATCAGCTCAACGGCGTCCTGGCTGGCGGAAAGCCCGGCCTGGGACAGGCGTTGGCGGATCCAGCTTGGCAACTGGGCGACATCGACTGGCCAGATCTGCACGAACTGGGTCTGCTGTCCTTCGACCAGCGCTTTGCCCCACTTGGTTTTCTGCGCACTGCCATCGAGTTTCGGCAGGCTGATCAGCAGTACGGTGTCGTCAGCCGGGCGCGAGCAGTACTCGATCAGCGCGGCGGCACCTTTGTCGCCGGGTTTACCGGAAGGCAAGCGCAGTTCCAGCAGGCGCTTTTCGGCGAACAGCGACATGCTGGCACCGGCTTGCAGCAGCGTCCCCCAGTCGAAACTGGCGTCGGCGGCAAACACCTGGCGTTCATCGAATCCCTGCTGACGGGCGGCGGCGCGAACAGCGTCGGCCGCCTCCTGGCACAACAACGGGTCATCGCCGCTGATGATGTAGACCGGCGCAAGGGCACCTTGCAGGTGTTTGGCGAGTTGGGCGGGGGCGAGTTTCATAAGAGAGGGCGAACGGGGCGCCTGAGCGCCCCGTAAGTCTTACTGCTGCGGCAGTTCGACAGGCGACTGACGCGGGGTATCCGCTTCAGCCTTCTTTGCCGCTTCCAGTGCTGCGGCATCAGCCTTGGCCCTGGCTTCAGCCGTCTGCTGCAGCTGATCCAGTTGACCTGGGCTCAGTTGTTGCAGGCGCAGCATCATGCGCTGAACCAGCTCGCGGCGGGCTTCTGTCCGGGCCGTTGCGGCTTCCTGGTCGGAACCCACCAGGTTGTTGCCGTCGTGCATGTAGATTTTCTGCACTTCAAGCTTGTCGCTCATAAGTGGCAGGTCACCGCGACCACGGATGTCGTAGTTCAATACGGTGGTCACCTGGTACTCGCCAGCACGACCGGCACCTGCGTAGCTGAGGATGCGTTGGCTTTCCTGCTCATCGGTCAGCACCAGTTTGTAAGGTGCGCCGTTGTAGACCTTGACGCCGCTGCCCTCCAGTACCTGACGCAATTGGGTCACGGTTGGGCCGTAAGCGTTACGGGCGCTCAGGTCGAGTTCCTTGATCGCCAGTTCGTCGGTGCCGGTGCCGCGCAGCTGGAAACCGCAGGCGCTCAACAGAACCGCGAGGCCCATCACCAGCAGATTGCGTTTGATCATCTTGTTGCTCCCCTTGAAACCATGTGGGCCGATCAAGCGGCCCGAAAGGTTTTACTCGGCGCCAGGCTCACCTGGCGCCCGATCCAATTAGCTGGCGACGATATTGACCAGTTTCCCGGGCACTACGATCACTTTACGGATGGTCAGACCGTCGACGAAGCGCAGGACGTTGTCGTTGGCGCGGGCGGCGGCTTCGACTTCCTCGCGACTGGCGCTGGCGGGCATTTCGATCTGGCCACGCAGCTTGCCGTTGACCTGGATGACGAGCGTCAGGCTGTCCTGCACCAGTGCGCTGTCGTCCTGCACCGGCCAACCGGCGTCGATCACAGGATCAGCGTGACCCAGTTGATTCCACAGTTCGTGGCTGATATGCGGCGTGATCGGAGCCAGCAGCAGAGTCACGGTTTCCAGACCTTCGTGAATCAGTGCGCGATCCTGCCCGGTGCCTTGCGCGGCTTTTTCCAGCACGTTCATCAGCGTCATCACCTGGGCGATGGCGGTGTTGAATTTGTGGCTCTGGCCGACGTCCTGGCTGGCCTGCTTGATGGCCAGGTGGATCGAGCGACGAACGGCTTTCTGCTCGTCATTCAGGATGGCGACGTCCAGTTTGCCCGGCAGGCCCTGGGTGACGTGGGCTTGAGCCAGACGCCAGACACGCTTGAGGAAACGGTGCGAACCTTCCACGCCGGAGTCAGACCATTCCGCGCTCATGTCAGGCGGCGAGGCGAACATCATGAACAGGCGGCAAGTGTCTGCACCGAACTGGTCGATCATCGACTGTGGGTCGACACCGTTGTTCTTCGACTTGGCCATCTTCTCGGTGCCGCCGATTTCCACCGGCAAGCCGTCAGCTTTCAATTTGGCGCTGATAACCTTGGCCTTGCTGTCACGCTCAAGCTCGACGTCCGCCGGGTTGAACCAGGTGTAAGCGCCATTGGCTTCGCGACGATAGTAAGTCTCGGCGATCACCATGCCCTGGGTCAGCAGGTTCTTGAACGGCTCGTTGGAGCTCACCAGGCCTTCGTCACGCATCAGCTTGTGGAAGAAGCGTGCGTAAAGCAGGTGCAGGATCGCGTGTTCGATACCGCCGATGTACTGATCCACCGGCAGCCAGTGGTCGGCTGCGGATTTTTCCACGAGGCCGCCTTCAAAGTGCGGCGAGGCGTAGCGGGCGTAATACCACGACGACTCGACGAAGGTGTCCATGGTGTCGGTTTCACGCTTGGCAGGCTGGCCACATTTAGGGCAGTTGCACTCGTAGAACTCAGGCATGCGCGCCAGTGGCGAGCCGGCGCCGTCCGGCACCACGTCTTCCGGCAGTACGACCGGCAATTGATCTTCCGGTACCGGCACATCACCGCAGGTGGTGCAGTGGATGATCGGGATCGGGCAGCCCCAGTAGCGCTGACGGCTGATGCCCCAGTCGCGCAGGCGGAACTGGGTGCGCGAGGCGCCCAGTTCTTTCTTGATCAGCGCCACTTCGATGGCGTCGAAGGCACCCGCGAAGTCGAGGCCATCGAACTCGCCGGAATTGATCAGCGTGCCGTACTCGCCGTAGGCGTCTTGCCATGGCGCCGGGTTGCTGTCACCGGAACTGGTGCGCACGACCGATTTAACCGGCAGGTTGTACTTGTGGGCGAACTCGAAATCGCGCTCGTCGTGGGCCGGAACTGCCATCACGGCGCCATCGCCGTAGTGCATCAGCACATAGTTGGCGACCCATACCGGCAGTTTTTCGCCAGTCAGCGGGTGCTCGACGAACAGGCCGGTCGGCAGGCCTTTTTTCTCCTGGGTGGCGACGTCGGCTTCAGCCACGCTGCCGCCCTTGCATTCTGCGATGAACGCTTGCAGCTCAGGATTGTTCTGTGCAGCGAGGGTGGCGAGGTGGTGTTCGGCGGCCACGGCGACGTAGGTCGCTCCCATGAGAGTGTCCGGACGGGTGGTGAAGACTTTCAGCGTGCCCGCTTCGCCGATGGAATCGACGTTGTACGGGAACTGCACTTCCATGCCGCGGGATTTGCCGATCCAGTTGCGCTGCATGGTCTTGACCTGTTCAGGCCAGCCCGGCAGGTCGTCGAGGCTCTCCAGCAGCTCATCCGCGTAGGCGGTGATCTTGAAGTAGTACATCGGGATTTCGCGCTTTTCGATCAGCGCGCCGGAACGCCAGCCGCGACCGTCGATCACTTGCTCGTTGGCCAGGACGGTCTGGTCGATCGGGTCCCAGTTCACGGTGCCGCTTTTTTTGTAAATCACACCTTTTTCGAACAGGCGGGTGAACAGCCATTGTTCCCAGCGGTAGTAATCGGGCTTGCAGGTGGTCACTTCGCGCGACCAGTCCACCGCCAGGCCCAGGCTGCGCAGCTGGCTTTTCATGTAGGCGATGTTTTCGTAGGTCCACTTGGCGGGCGCTACGTTGTTCTTCATCGCGGCGTTTTCCGCCGGCATGCCGAAGGCGTCCCAACCCATGGGCTGCAGGACGTTCTTGCCTTGCATGCGCTGGTAGCGGGAGATCACGTCGCCGATGGTGTAGTTGCGCACGTGCCCCATGTGTAGCTTGCCGCTGGGGTAAGGGAACATCGACAGGCAGTAGTAAGTCTCCTTGCCTGGCTGTTCACTGACTTCAAAGGACTTTTGCTCGTCCCAGAACGACTGGGCGGCGGCTTCGATTTCACGGGGCTGATATTGTTCGTGCATGGCTACTTTTGAACTGAATAGGGGTGGCCTAATCCTCTTCAATGCAACGCTGGACGGTGAACACGCCACATTGGCGTTTTCGAGGCCCAGCCGAGCTGGAAGTGGAGTTACAGGAAGCGCCGTAGCATACATGACCGCGCTCTACCGAGGGAAACCCTGATTGCTGCCGCACGTCCTGCAAAAAGCGCTGCGAGGGCCGTTGGTCGCGGCGTTCAGCCGGTTTGTTCATGGAAGCTAAGCTCTAACTGGGGAGTAGGTCTTATCTTCCAATGAGGTGAGGGATGGTTGAGTCTCAGCAAAAAGCTACAAAACCGGAGCTGTACGAAAGGCTGATCGATCGTTTGGCCTTGGCCCTGGATGCGGCAAGGACCGCTGGCCGGTTGCGCGACGAACACCCTCTGGAACTGGAACTGCGTGGTCTGAGCCCCGCAGAGTTTGCACTGGTCAAGGCGTATCTGGATCGCAGTGAGCGTGAGACACACGGATGCTTGTCAGAGGCGGTAAAGCAACTCGACGTACCACGTTCGGCCAAGATTATCTGGCTCAAGGACAAGGCTCCCGGTAGAGACGCGGTAAAGGTCCGGTCTTTCCAGTTCAAATAGGGCACAGAGCCATGCTCCATGCATTTTTGCAGCATAGTCCTTGCGTAATGATTGTCGCATTGCGCTAACCCACTTAGGCTTCGGGCATCTCCGGGAGATGCTCAATGCCTTTTCGTTATTTCGTAAAACAACTTCTTTTGCCACCCGGCATTCTATTGCTGCTGCTTTTGCTTGCCTGGTGGTTGCGCCGATCCAGGCCAAGGCTTGCCGGTGCGTGCTTTGCGCTGGGCCTGGGGGGGTTCTGGCTGATGAGCCTGCCGGTGGTGGTGCAGTGGAGTGCCGGCCTGCTCGAGCGGGAGCCACCGCTGGCCCGCGATGAATGGGCCGTCCTGGGGCAACGCGCGGATGCGATCGTGATCCTCGGCTCGGGGCGCGAACGCGGTGACGTGGCCTGGGGCGCCGACCAGCCCACGGGCGTCGGCCTGGAGCGCCAGCGCTTTGCTGCGCGGTTGGCCAAGGCTTCCGGTCTGCCGGTGCTGACTAGCGGCGGCTTGCATTACAACACGCCGCCAAGCGAAGCGCAGATGATGGCTGACTCCTTGCGTGACGATTTTGGCGTGAGCGTGCGCTGGCAGGAAGGGCGCAGCCGCACGACCTGGGAAAATGCGCAGTTCAGCGCCGAGGTGTTGCTGCCACAGGGCGTCAAGCGTGTGGTACTCGTGACTCAGGCCTGGCATATGCCACGAGCGGTCTGGAGTTTCCGCAAGGCCGGGTTTGAGGTGGTGCCGGCGCCGGTAGGGTTTCTGGGCGGCGACAACGCGCGGCCACTGGGTGGCTGGATGCCGGAGTTCAAGGCGATCTGGCAGAACGGGCAATTGATGAACGAGGCGGTGGGGCAGATCGGTTATTCGTTGTTCTATCGCTGAGAGCTAAACCTTGTGGCGAGGGAGTTTGCTCCCTCGCCACAAGTGTTCTGTATCAATTTTTAGACGGTCTTGGCCATCCGGCTCGCAATCAGCGCCCAACCGAACAACAACACGCAGACAATGAGCAATGGCCACGAACGCCATTCCAGGTACGGCGTCAGGTTATGCATCGGCACCACTTCGCCATACAGGATGCCGCGCTCGAACTGCGGGATCTGATCGGTAATCTGACCGAACGGGTTGATCAGGCCGGATACGCCGTTGTTGGTAGCGCGGATCATCCAGCGGCCGGCCTCCAGTGCACGCATCTGCGCCATCTGCAGGTGTTGCAGGGGGCCGATGGAGGTGCCGAACCAGGTGTCGTTGCTGATGGTCAGCAGCAGGTCGCTGCGGGCGGCAAGGCTGGCGGCGAACTCCGGATAAACCACTTCATAGCAGATGAACGGCGCGATCTGATAACCCTTGGCTTGCAGCAGCGGCTGGTCGGCCGGGCCGCGAGCGAAGTCCGACATTGGCAGGTCGAAGAAAGCGATTAGTCCGCGCAGCATGTCCTGCAAGGGGACATATTCACCAAACGGCACCAGTTTTTGCTTCAGGTAAGTGCCGTCGCCTTCACCGGTAGCGGTGATGCCATTGAAGAGTCGCTTTTCGTGGCGTACTTCCATGCGCACCGGGACACCGGTAATGAACGCCGATTTACGTTCGGCCGCGAAGCTTCCCATCATGTTCAGGTAGCCCTCGGCGGACTCCTTGAGCACCGGAATCGCCGTTTCCGGCCAAATGAGCAGATCGGCGCGCCTGGAGCTGAAACTCATGTCGCGGTACAACGCCAATTGCGCGTTGAGCTGCGCCGGGTCCCACTTCATGCTTTGTTCGACGTTGCCCTGAATGGCGGCGACGCTCAGTGGCGGGCCCGACGGGCTGGTCCAGGCGTGGTGCTTGAGTGCCGTACCGACCAGCCATGGGCCGACCAGCAGTAATATACCGGCTGCGATGAAGCCTTTACGCCCTGTGCGAACCAGGCGCAAGCCGTTGTAGATCAGCGCAGCTGTCAGGGCCAGGGTAAAGGAAATCAGCCACATCCCGCCGATGGGAGCAAGCCCGGCCAGCGGGCCATCGAGCTGGCTGTAACCGGAATACAGCCACGGGAAACCTGTCAGGAACCAACCACGGAAAGCTTCCTGGCCAACCCACAGCGCAGCGAAGGCCAGTGCGTCGGCCAGCGGTGCCTCATTGCGACGCAGCCAGCGCGCCCAGATCCAGGCGGGCAGGGCAAAGAACCAGGCAATCGCCGCCGTGAAGAGCAGCATCAGGAAGCCGGCCAGCAGCATCGACGCGCCGCCGAAGTGGTGAATGCTGTAGTAGATCCAGCTGGTGCCGGCACCGAACAGGCCGAAACCGAAACACCAGCCGCGACCCAGCGCCTGGCGTGGGCTCAGTTCGCGCAAACCGGCATAGAACAGGCCGACGGCGAGCAGTGCCAGTGGCCAGATATCGAACGGCGCCAGGGCCAGGGTGGTGATTGCACCGGCCGCCACGGCCAGCAGGTTACCGGGCCAGCCGGGGCGGGTTGTCCAGCGCATTTCAATCCTTAGCGAGCAATGGGCGTCAGGCGAAGCAAGTGAATCCGACGGCTGTCGGCGTTCAGGATGCGGAAGCGGTACGGGCCGATTTCAGTGATTTCGTTACGTTTTGGCAAATGCCCGAACGCGCTCATCACCAGGCCGCCAACGGTATCGAACTCATCGTCGGAGAACTCGCTGTCGAAAAAATCGTTGAAGTTCTCGATCGGTGTCAGGGCCTTGATCAGGAAATCACCGCTGGGCAGCGGCTTGATGTAGCTGTCTTCTTCGACGTCGTGTTCGTCTTCGATGTCGCCGACGATTTGCTCCAGCACGTCTTCGATGGTCACCAAACCGGCCACGCCGCCGTACTCGTCGATGACGATGGCCATGTGATTGTGGTTGGCGCGGAATTCGCGCAGCAGCACGTTAAGGCGCTTGGATTCCGGCACGAAGGTGGCCGGACGCAGCAGGTCCTTGATGTTGAAGCTGTCGCCGTTCTCCTTGAGGATCAACGGCAGCAAGTCCTTGGCCAGCAACACGCCCATCACGTCATCGTGGCTTTCGCCGATGACCGGATAGCGGGAGTGGGCCGAGTCGACCACGGCAGGCAGGAACTCGCGGGGTGTCTGGTTCGCCTTGATGCTGACCATTTGCGAGCGCGGGACCATGATGTCCCGAACCTGCAAGTCAGCCACCTGGATGGCGCCTTCGAMGATGGCCAGCGCTTCGCTGTCCAGCAGTTTGTTCTGGTGTGCATCGCGCAGCAGCTCCAGCAGCTCCTGGCGGTTTTTCGGCTCGTGGGCAAAAGCCTGGGTGAGCTTACCCAGCCATGACTTCTGCCCGTTGCTCGATCGATCTTCGCTCATAGCGATTACTCTGAATCCTTTGTTGTTTCGGTGGGGAATGCGTCGGTTTCGTCGTCCGCGTACGGATCGGGAAAGCCCAGTTCTGCAAGCAACGTTCGTTCCAGTGCTTCCATCTCTTCGGCTTCGTCGTCTTCAATATGGTCGTAACCGAGCAGATGCAAGCAGCCGTGAATCACCAGGTGTGCCCAATGGGCCCTGAGCTCCTTGCCTTGCTCGGCGGCTTCGCGCTCGACCACGGCCACGCAGATCACCAGATCGCCCAGCAGCGGGATGTCGAGGAACTCATCCGGCACATCGGCCGGGAATGACAAGACGTTGGTTGCGTAATCCTTTTGTCGCCAGGTGTGGTTCAGCTCGCGGCCTTCGGCTTCGTCGACCAGACGAATGGTCATCTCCGAATCGGCGGTGCGCTGGCGCAAAGCCAGTTCGCACCACTGGCGGAACTCGGCTTCGCTGGGGGCGCAGTCTTGGGTGGCGATTTGCAGGTCAAGCTCAAGCATCGCGGCGGCTATCCTTGGCGGCGGCATCATCGGCCGCTTTGGTTTCGAAGCGCTCGTAGGCTTCGACGATGCGCTGCACCAGTGGATGGCGCACGACGTCCTTGGGCTGGAAATGGGTGAAGCTGATCCCCGGCACATCCTTGAGCACTTCTATCACGTGGTGCAGGCCGGACTTGGTGCCGCGTGGCAGGTCGACCTGGGTGATGTCCCCGGTGATGACGGCCGTGGAGCCGAAGCCGATCCGGGTCAGGAACATCTTCATCTGCTCGACCGTGGTGTTCTGGCTTTCGTCGAGAATGATGAAGCTGTTGTTCAGCGTCCGGCCGCGCATGTAGGCCAGCGGCGCGACTTCGATCACCTGTCGTTCGATCAGCTTGGCGACGTATTCGAAGCCGAGCATTTCGTAGAGCGCGTCATAGAGCGGACGCAGGTACGGGTCGATCTTCTGTGCGAGATCGCCGGGCAGGAAGCCGAGTTTTTCACCCGCTTCGACCGCCGGACGTACCAGCAGGATGCGGCGGATCTGCTCGCGCTCCAGTGCATCGACCGCGCAGGCGACGGCCAAATAGGTCTTGCCGGTACCGGCCGGACCGATACCGAAGTTGATGTCGTTACCGAGAATTTCCTTCACGTAGCGCACTTGATTCAAGCCGCGGGGGCGAATCATACCTTTCTTGGTGCGCAGGGCCACGGACGGTTCGGCGGGGGAGTGGTTGTCCAGCTGTTCGACGGCCGATTCCTGCAGGAACAGGTGAACCATGTCCGGCGACAGCTCGGTACCCTTGGTTTCCCGGTACAGGCGGCGTAGGAGGTTTTCCGCGGAGGTGGTGTGTTTGGGTTCGCCGATCAGCTCGAACTGGTTTCCGCGATTGCGGATCTCGATGGTCAGGCGCTGTTCGATCAAGCGCAAATGCTCGTCGAATTGCCCGCACAGATTGGCGAAGCGACGAGCTTCAAAAGGCTCGAGGATGAAACGATGTGGTTCTATGGGTGCGTTCAAGGTCGTATTTAGCCGCCCTGGGGAAATAGTGATGAATCAAGGATAGCGCCAGTGGCGTGGGCGCGAAAGCTCTTATACAGACCAAGTTGATTCGCTGGTCTGACGCTATCCCTGTGGGAGCGAGCTTGCTCGCGATGGCGGCGTGACAGTCGATACCTTTGCTGAATGTCAGATCGCAATCGCGAGCAAGCTCGCTCCCACAGGGGTATGCGGTGTTATTGGATCAGCGAACCCCGCAGCGAATGCGGCTGCGCGGCATCGATGTGCACGTCCGCGAACTGGCCGATCAGGGTCGGATTGTCGCAGCGGAAGTTGACGATACGGTTATTCTCGGTCCGGCCCTGCAGCTCGCCCGGGTCCTTTTTCGAGTAATCGGTCACCAGGATCCGCTGGATCGAGCCGACCATTTGTCGGCTGATCTCGAAACCTTGCTGGTTCAAGCGGTGTTGCAGGGCATTCAGGCGCTCTTTTTTCAGCTCTTGCGGCGTGTCGTCGGCCAGATCGGCGGCCGGTGTGCCCGGGCGCTGGCTGTAGACGAACGAGTAGGAAAAGTCGAAGCCGACGTCGGTAATCAGCTTCATGGTTTGCTCGAAGTCTTTCTCGGTCTCGCCCGGGAAGCCGACGATGAAATCCGAGCTGATGCAGATCCCCGGCACGGCGGCGCGCAGTTTGCGCAGTTTGGATTTGTATTCCAGCGCGGTGTGGTTGCGCTTCATCGCGGCGAGGATGCGGTCCGAGCCCGACTGCACCGGCAAGTGCAGGTGCTTGACCAGTTCCGGCACGTCGGCGTGGGCCTGGATCAGGCTGTCGGAGAACTCCAGTGGGTGCGACGTGGTGTAGCGGATGCGGTCGATACCATCGACCGCGGCGACCACGCGGATCAGTTCGGCCAGGTCGGCCAGGCGCCCATCATGAGTAGTCCCACGATAGCCGTTGACGTTCTGCCCCAGCAGCGTCACTTCCCGCACGCCGTTTTCGGCCAGGTGGATGATCTCGGCAATCACGTCGTCGAACGGCCGGCTGACTTCTTCGCCGCGGGTGTAGGGCACCACGCAGAACGTGCAGTACTTGCTGCAACCTTCCATCACCGACACGTAAGCGCTCGGGCCGTCGATGCGCGGTTCGGGCAGATGGTCGAATTTTTCGATTTCCGGGAACGAGACGTCGACTTGCGGCAGCTTGCTGATGCGCGCGGCGTCGATCATTTCCGGCAGACGGTGCAGGGTCTGCGGGCCGAAGACCACGTCGACGTACGGCGCGCGATCACGGATGGCCGCGCCTTCCTGGCTGGCCACGCAACCGCCGACGGCGATCACCATGTCCGGGTTGGCCAGCTTCAGTTCGCGCCAGCGGCCGAGCTGCGAGTAGACGCGATCCTGGGCACGTTCGCGGATTGAGCAAGTGTTGAGCAGGATCACGTCGGCGTCTTCAGCACGGGCGGTGACTTCCAGGGCCTGATGTTCGCCCAGCAGATCGACCATGCGCGAGCTGTCGTACTCGTTCATCTGGCAACCGTGGGTTTCGATGTAAAGCTTCTTGGCCATGGAAAGAGTCATCACCTGATTCAAAGAACCGCACATTATAGGGAACATGTCCCGTGGTTCCTACCGTTGCGCGTCCGGCGGACGTGCTATAGTTTGCGCCCTCATTTTTACCCCGATGTGTTACCCGCCCACCATGACCAAACGTGAAGCTCCAATCTACAAGGTGATTTTCCTCAATCAGGGCCAGGTGTTCGAAATGTACGCCAAGCAGATCTATCAAAGTGATCTGTGGGGCTTTCTGGAAGTGGAAGAGTTCGTCTTTGGCGAGCGTACGCAAGTGGTCGTCGATCCGAGCGAAGAAAAGCTCAAGGCTCAGTTCGAAGGCGTGGTGCGCAGCTTTGTGCCGATGCATTCGATCGTGCGTATCGATGAAGTCGAGCGTCTGGGGACACCGAAAATCAGCGAAGCCCGTGGCGCGGTCGGCAATGTCATGCCGTTTCCGATGCCAATGCCTGAGAAGTAAATCTCAAGATCGAGTTGCCCCCATCGCGAGCAAGCTCGCTCCCACATTGGATCTTCCAAACGCTGGAGATCAACTGTGGGAGCGAGCTTGCTCGCGATGGGGCCAGTCAGATCAACACAGGAATCAGGGTAGAGGCGCGAAAGGCGTACGCCCGTCAGCGCTCTGCAACTCCATCAAATATTTACGGAAAATTTGCCCGAGCACCTGGGTGGCGACTTCGAGTTCTTCGCGGGGCATTTTTTCGGTGACTTCGTCGGCGGTGTCCAGTGCATCTTCGGCACCGTTGACCGCCGCCATCTTCAGCAGGATGTACGCCTGAACGTTATTGGCCGGCACGCCTTCGCCGCGGAAGAACATGGTGCCGAGCTTGAATTGCGCCTGGGCGTGGCCCTGCAGCGAGGCTTTTTCGAAATAGCTCAGGGCTTGATTGAGGTCGCGCGGCGCGTTTTTGCCTTCGTAGTAGAACTCACCCAACTCGTATTGCGCTTGTGCATCCCCTTCATCCGACGCTTTCTGGCAGGCGGCGAGCGCCTGTTCCAGGTCTTGTGGCTGGGTATTGAGGGTGCAGCGACCCATCGCTGGGATTAACAACGAGTTGCCGCCTGCTTGTGCGTGCGCGAGCAGGGGCTGAAGAAGCAACAGGCAGCCCAGTGCAAGGGTGCGGCCGGTGCGGTTCATGGGAATCGACTTACCTCTGAAGGGCGCGCGGACCCATCGAGGGATCCAATAAGCGCGCATTATGAAATAAGCAGGGGCAACCTTACAAAGTCTTTACTCGTTTTTCTGCTGCGCGGGAAATATATCACCCGTTTTGCGGGGGATTTTTGCTGAACGCGCAGGAATACAGGCGGGCGTGTAGGTGAAAGCTGACGCTGGCAATGGCCAACGTCAGCTTCAGGGGCTTACTTCAAGGCAGCGAAGGCGCGTTCGGCGGCGTCCAGGGTCAGCTTCAATTCAGCTTCGCCGTGGGCGATCGAGGTGAAGCCGGCTTCGAATGCACTCGGTGCCAGGTAGACGCCACCTTCCAGCATCAGATGGAAGAAGCGACCGAACAGGGCAGCGTCGCTGGCCATGACGTCATCGAAGGTGACGATGTCATCGGCGCCGCTGAAATACAGGCCGAACATGCCGCCGGCCTGGGTGGTCACGAACGGAATGCCGGCCGCATCGGCGCGCTGTTGCAGACCGTCGAGCAGGCGAGTGGTGTAGTCGGTCAGCTCGGCATGGAAACCCGGGCGGCTGATCAGGCGCAGGGTGGTCAGGCCGGCGGCCATCGCCAGAGGGTTACCGGACAGCGTGCCGGCCTGGTAGACCGGGCCCAGCGGAGCGATGCGCTGCATGATTTCGCGCTTGCCGCCGAAGCAGCCGACCGGCATGCCGCCACCGATGATCTTGCCGAAGGTGGTCAGGTCCGGTGTCACGCCGTAGTACGCCTGGGCACCGCCGAGGGCGACACGGAAACCGGTCATCACTTCGTCGAAAATCAGCACCACGCCGTGCTTGTCGCACAGAGTCCGCAGGCCTTCGAGGAAGCCCGGAGCAGGCGGTACGCAGTTCATGTTGCCGGCCACTGGCTCGACGATGATGCAGGCTACGTCCTGGCCGACTTCGGTCAGCATGCTCTCAACGGCATCGATGTCGTTGAACGGCAGGGTCAGGGTGTGTTTGGCAAATGCTGCCGGTACACCGGCCGAGCTCGGTACGCCTTGGGTCAGTGCACCGGAACCGGCCTTGACCAGCAGGCTGTCGGAGTGACCGTGGTAGCAGCCTTCGAACTTGATGATGCTGTCGCGGCCGGTGAAGCCACGGGCCAGGCGGATAGCGCTCATGGTCGCTTCGGTGCCGGAGCTGACCATGCGCACCATTTCCATCGACGGCACGAGCGAGCAGACCAGGTCGGCCATCTGCGTTTCCATCTCGGTCGGGGCGCCGTAGGACAAGCCGTGCTCAAGCTGTTTGCGCACCGCGTCCAGCACGTCCGGGTGGCTGTGGCCGAGGATCATCGGGCCCCAGGAACCGACGTAATCCACATAGCGCTTGTTGTCTTCGTCGGTGACGTAGGCGCCTTCGGCGTGCTTGAAGAACAACGGCGTGCCACCGACGCTCTTGAACGCGCGAACCGGCGAGTTCACGCCACCGGGAATGTGTTTTTGGGCATTGGCAAACAGCGTTTCGGAACGAGACATGGTCGGGCTCTCAAATCAGATTTTCAGTAGTTCGTTGAAGGCGCGGGCGCGGCGGGTCACTTCGACCGTGCTCTCGGCGCCAAACAGGCCATGCACCACCGCCAGCAGATCGACGCCATGGGCCACCAGCGGGGCAGCGTTATCCAGGGTGATGCCGCCGATCGCGCAGATCGGCAAGTGCAACTGCTTGCGGGCCTGGTCGAGCAGGTCGAGGCTGCAGGTCGGCGCGCCGGGCTTGGTGTTCGAATTGAAGAAGCGGCCGAAGGCGACGTAGCTGGCACCTTCTTTGGCAGCCTGTTCGGCCAGTTCGAGCTGCGCGTGGCAGGTTGAACCGATGATCGCCTGACGCCCGAGCAGTGCACGGGCCGGAGTCAGTGGGCCATCGGTCTGGCCCAGGTGTACGCCCACGTTCAGGCGTGCCGCCAACTCGGCGTCATCGTTGATGATCAACTGCGTCTTGTAACGTTCGCACAACTCGCGCAAGGCTTCGGCCTCACGCAGGCGGCGGGCGTCGTCACTGCTCTTGTCGCGGTATTGCAGCAAGGTGACGCCGCCTTCCAGCGCCGCCTCCACGTACTTGAGCAACTTACCGTCCAGCAAATGGCTGTCGGTAATGGCGTACAGGCCACGTAGTTTCATCGGGCAAGCCTCACCGCATTACAAATAGAAGTTACGAACAGAAATCCAGTGGCAAACGGCGCGGCACAAACTGGCCTTTGCCCAACTGCTCGGCATCACGCAGGGTGCGCCAAGTGTAGTTAAGCGCGGTCTGTACGGCACTGGCGAGGTTTTCGCCCTGGGCCAGACGACCGGCCAGCGCACTGGCCAGGGTGCAGCCGGAACCGTGATAGCTGCCCGGCAAGCGCTGGCAGGTAAAGGTTTCGCGCTGGCCGTCGCGGCTGTACAGGCGATTGTGGATTTCGGTTTCGTCGCCATGGCCGCCGGTGATCAGCAGGTGTTTGACGAACGGCAGCAGTTTTTCAGCGCACTCGTCCGCAGTGCCTTCAGGCAGTTCGGCGAGGATCCGGGCTTCGGGAAGGTTGGGGGTCGCAATGATCGACAAGGGCAGCAGGCGTTCGCGCATGGCATAGCCGACTTCGTCCTTGCCCAGGCGTCCGCCGCCGCCGGCGCGCAGCACCGGGTCGCAGACCACCGGCAAGTGCGGATGCGCCGAAAGCAGTTCGACCACGGTGTCGACCATTTCCAGGGAACCGAGCATGCCCAGTTTGACCGCCGCGACTTCGGAGTCGTTGAGCACGGCATTGGCCTGGGCCAGTACCCACTCACGGTCGAGGACGCGGAAGTCAGTGACATTGACGGTGTCTTGCACGGTCAGGGCGGTGACGGCCGGAGCCGCATGGCAACCCTGAGCTAGCAGGGCTTCGATATCTGCCTGCAAGCCGGCGCCACCACTTGGGTCGTGGCCGGAGAGACAGAGGACAACGGGGCGAGAGCTGTAGATATTCATGGTGCGCGAGCTTACCACCAAACAACGTTTTTCGGGTGTAGCGACATCCAGTCCGGCTGTTCCCTCGCCACAGTGATTTGCCTGCCTCTGAATGTGTTCTGGTGATGTTGCTGAAACGCCCGTCCTAGAGCCTTTGTAGGAAAAATTTCAATGGTGCTTAATGGCTATCAACGGCTATGCTAGAGTGGATCCAAACCAATAACAGGTAATACCGGTTTTACGTCTGCTCAAAAGGAATGGGGGGCTTCCTGACAGAACCGGACAGGCCACGCTGGGGCTTCAATGCACTATTTGCTGATGTTGCTGTTGTGTTTGCCCCTCCTGGCAAACGCCGTCGAGTTCGATGAGTTCACTCAAAGCCTCCCCTTGGGCCGAACCCTGCAGGTCTACGAGGACGCAGGTGGTCAGGCGACCATCGCGGATATCCGTGCGCAAGCGGCGGCCGGCAACTTCAAATCGCACCAAAAAGACACGCTCAACGCCGGGTACTCGCGTTCGGTATTCTGGCTGAAAATCGACCTGCATTTCCGTCCGGCCAATCCGGCGGCGCAACGGACCTGGCTGCTGGAATTGGCCTATCCGCCCCTCGATCATCTCGATCTCTATTTGCCCGATGCGGCCGGCAACTATCAGTTGGTCAGGCAGACCGGCGATGCCTTGCCGTTCGCCAGCCGCGAGATTCGTCAGAACAACTATTTGTTCGACCTGACGTTCAAACCTGACCAGGCCGAAACCGTATTCTTGCGATTGCAAAGCGAAGGTTCGATCCAGGCACCGGTAACCTTGTGGTCGAGCACCGCCTACCTCGAAGATCAGCCTGTGCGCCTCTACGTATTGGGGCTGATCTACGGCGTGCTGCTGGGGATGCTGGTCTACAACCTGTTCATCTACCTCAGCGTGCGCGACACCAGTTACCTCTACTACATCTTCTATATCGCCTCGTTCGGCTTGTATCAGCTGTCGGTAAACGGTGCGGCTGTGCAGTATTTCTGGCCGGACAACCCTTGGTGGGCCAACGCCGCGACGCCGTTTTTCATCGGCTGTGCGGGTTTGTTCGGCAGTCAGTTCGCCCGCAGTTTCCTGCAAATGGCTACCCACAGTCGCTGGCTTGACCGCTTGTTGCAGGCGCTGGTTGCGTTCGGTGCGCTGGTGGTCGGACTGTCGTTGATGAGCAGTTACGCCCTGGCCCTGCGGCTGGCCACGGCGCTGGCGCTGACGTTCACCGTGGTGATTTTTGCCGCCGGGATCTTTGCCTGGCTGCGGGGCCTGCGGGTGGCGCGGTATTTCATTATTGCCTGGTCGGCGTTTTTGCTCGGCGGCATCGTCAATACGCTAATGGTGCTGGGCTACCTGCCGAACGTGTTCCTGACCATGTATTCCAGCCAGATCGGCTCGGCCATCGAAGTGGCGTTGCTGTCCCTGGCACTGGCCGACCGCATCAACGACATGCGCGAGCAGCAGGCACAAACCCTGTTCGACGCCAGCCAGAAGCTTGAAGTGCTCAACCAGCAACTGGCTTGCAGTAACAAGCTCAAGGACGAGTTCCTTGCCACCCTGACCCACGAACTGCGCACGCCGATGAACGGCGTGATCGGTTCGCTGGAGCTGATGCAGACGGTCGAAATGGACCCGGAGCTCGAGCAGTATCAGCTGACGGCTGCGGGATCGGCGCGGGACATGATGCGCATGGTCAACGGCATCCTCACCCTCACCGAACTGCAGGCCGGCAAACTCAAGGCCTCGGCCGACACCTTCAGCTTGCGCGGCATGGTCGAGGCATTGCGCATGCAGTTCGAGGGCAACGCATCAAGCAAGTCGCTGGACTTCAAGGTCGATGTCGCGCCAGGTGTGCCGGATCGTTTGCACGGCGACAACGTCAAGATTGCGCAGTGCCTGGAATGTCTGCTGGATAATGCCATCAAGTTCACCAGGATCGGCGGCCTGGCCCTGCGGGTGACCGGCAAGGCCATTGAGCCCGACCGGCTGGCGTTGACCTTTGCGGTGATCGATACGGGCATTGGCTTCACTGATTTGGGGGAGGCCACGATGTATCAACGGTTCTTCCAGCTCGATGGCTCGATGACCCGTGAGTACGGTGGCCTGGGTGTTGGCCTGGCGATTTGCCGACAGTTGGTCGAATTGCTGGGTGGACGCCTGACGCATCGCACCGAGCCAGGACGCGGCAGCCGGTTTCAGCTGGATGTGGAAGTCGGGCTGCCGGTGGCCGAACGTCCGGTGATGCCGTTGATGCCCCGGGATTTTCCGCGCCTGCGCTTGCCTCAGGATTGTGCCGTGCTGTTGGTGGATGACAACAGTATCAGCCAGTTGGTGATGCGCGGCATGTTGCTCAAGCTGGGCTTTCGCGTACGTACGGCCGACGGAGCCGATGTTGCACTCGATCTCTTGCAGCGCGAAGTGTTTGACGCGGTACTGGTCGATTGTCAGTTGCCGCTGCAGGGCGGTGAGCCGGTGTGCTGCCAGATCCGCGCGTTACCCGGTTATGCCGAACTGCCGCTGTTCATGATGGCCCTGGGCGGCGACCGTGAGCGCTGCCCGACCGGCGCGGTAATTGATCACTTGAACAAACCGGTGAAATTCGAAGACTTGCAGGCCGCCCTCTACCGCCGCGTGCTCTGCTCGCAACAGGGTGAAAGCGCCGACAGTTAGGCGGATATGACACTTTGATCGGCCGAGGGGCGGTGCTTAACTGAAGTCCCTTGGCCGACCAAAGGAGCCCTGTCATGAACCTGCATCAGTTCGCCGAAACCCACGAAGTCACCAACCAGCCACCGTCACTGGACGGCGCCAACCTGTACCGCATCGACTTGCCGTTGCAGGAATGGTCGCGGCGGTTCGGGGCCGGTTGGGCCGAATCGCGGATCGACGCCTACGGCGCGCTGGCCGGTGGCCCGTTGATGGAAGCCGGGTTCCTGGCCAATCAGAACAAGCCGGTGTTCAACAGCCATGACCGGTTTGGTCATCGCATCGACCTGGTGGAATTTCATCCGGCCTATCACCAATTGATGCGCACGGCGGTCGAGCACGGCCTCACCTCGCTGCCCTGGGCGCACCCGCAGGACGGCGCCCATGTTGCCCGCGCTAGCATGTCGTATCTGCACAGCCAGGCCGAAGCCGGCAGCGGCTGCCCGCTGACCATGACTTTCGCCAGCGTTCCAGCCATGCGCCTGCAACCGGACCTGGCGGAAAAGTGGCTGCCGAAAATCCTCGCTACCGAATACGACCCGCGCAACGTCGGCATGGCCCACAAGGCCGGGGTCACCATCGGCATGGCCATGACCGAGAAACAGGGCGGCACCGATGTGCGGGCCAATACGACCAAGGCGTATCCGGTCGGTGCCAGCGGTCCGGGCCAGGCCTATGAGCTGGTGGGGCACAAGTGGTTTTGTTCGGCGCCGATGTGCGACGCCTTCCTGACCCTGGCGCAGACCGACAAGGGCCTGACCTGTTTCCTGTTGCCGCGCCATCGTCCGGACGACACGCGCAATCAGTTCTACATCCAGCGCCTGAAGAACAAGCTCGGCAACTGCTCCAACGCTTCCAGCGAAGTGGAGTTCCGTGGCGCACTGGCGTGGATGGTCGGTGAAGAGGGCCGGGGTGTTCCAACGATCATCGAAATGGTCGCCATGACCCGCTTCGATTGCATGGTCGGCTCCAGTTCTCTGATGCGCCAGGCGCTAACCCAGGCCAGTCATCACTGCGCTCACCGTTCGGTTGGCGGCAAACTGCTCAGCGAGCAGCCGTTGATGCAGAACGTGCTGGCGGATCTGGCTCTGGAAAGCGAAGCCGCCCTGGCCTTGAGTCTGCGCATGGGGCGGGCGCTGGATCATCTGGATGATTCGCAGGAAGCGAAATTCGCCCGGCTGGTGACGGCGGTGGGCAAGTACTGGATCTGCAAACGTGCCCCCGGGATGATCAACGAAGCCGCTGAATGCATGGGCGGTGCCGGTTATGTCGAAGACAGCATCCTGCCGCGCCTCTACCGCGAAGCGCCAGTGAATTCGACCTGGGAAGGTTCCGGCAACGTGCAGTGCCTGGACGTGCTGCGTGCCCTGTCGAAAGAGCCGGGCGTGCTCGATGCGTTGTTCAGCGAGTTGGGCGATGGCCATGGCGACAAGCGCCTGGCTGCGCATATCAATCAATTGCAGGCGGCCTTCAAGGACACCAGCGACATTCAGTACCGTGCCCGGCAGTTGACGGAGGACATCGCCTTGGGGTTGCAGGCGAAGTTGTTGCTGGAAGCCGGGAATGTGGTGGTCAGTGATGCGTTTATTGCCAGCCGTCTGGATGGTGGTGGCCGAGTGTACGGCGCATTGCCACGCGGCCTGGACGTGGAAGCCATTGTCGCTCGCTCGACCCCGCAAGCACTGTAGAGAACCTGTAGGAGCGAGCCTGCTCGCGATGACGGAGTAACATTCAACATTTGTGTTGGCTGATACACCGCTATCGCGAGCAGGTCGGATCGCCGCACCGTCGCTCCTACAGTTGTTCTGTGTATACCGCAATGATGCATTGCCAACACGCCACTGTTCCCGTGAAGCGACGATGCAGGCAAGATGAAGGTCTGCAAGTCAGAACACAGGATGCTGATCGTGACCGAAGCTTTTATTGTGGTTCAAACCGCCGAGCAAGCCGTGGACCGGCTTGCACTCTTGCACAATCGTGCAACCACCGCGCTGAGCCAGGCGCTCAAGCGCTACCTCAAGGACCGCGTCGAGCCCGATGCCGAACAGCGCTCGATGTTCCGCTATCCCGAATTGCGCTTGACCTACCTATGCCAGGGCGAAGTCCCGCAGACCACTCGCGCTTACGCCAAGGTTCAGTTGCCGGGCACTTACAGCGTCACCGTCACTCATCCGTCGGCTTTCCGTAAATACCTGCTGGAACAGCTCGTTCCGCTGATGCACGACTTCACCGTGACAGTGGAGGTCGGTGTCAGCCAGCAGAACATCCCGTATCCGTATGTGGTCGAGCAGGGCGATGAACTGGCTGGCTCCGGCGTCACTGCCGCCGTGCTGGCGCGGGTGTTCCCGAGCACTGACCTGTCGGCGGCGACCGACGGCATTGCAGACGGTTTGTACGATTGGGAAAACACCGATCCGCTGCCACTGGCCCTGTTCGATGCCGCCCGGGTGGATTTTTCCCTGCGCCGGCTGGTGCATTACACCGGCAGCGACTGGCGGCATGTGCAGCCGTGGATTCTGCTGACCAACTATCACCGCTACGTCGACCAATTCATCGTTCATGGCCTGGAGCAACTGCGCACAGACCCGCGTTTTGTGCGCATGGTCCTGCCGGGCAACGTGATCATCGAAAAAAGCATGGACCACGACGAAGCCGCGGCAATTGCTGCCGGTGTGGTCTGGCACCGCTACCAGATGCCGGCCTATCACCTGATCGCCAGTGACGGCCACGGTGTGACCCTGGTCAACATCGGTGTCGGCCCGTCCAACGCCAAGAACATCACCGACCACCTGGCCGTGCTGCGCCCGCATTGCTGGCTGATGATCGGCCACTGCGGCGGCCTGCGTCAGTCGCAGACCATTGGCGATTACGTGCTGGCCCACGCCTACATGCGGCGCGACGGGATTCTCGACCGGGTGGTGCCGCCGAACATTCCGATTCCGGCATTGGCCGAAGTGCAGCTCGCGCTTCAGCAGGCGGCGGCGAACATCACCGGCGAGAAGGGCGACGAACTGAAGAAGCGCCTGCGTACCGGCACCGTGCTGACCTACGACGACCGTAACTGGGAACTGCGCTGGGCCCAGGAACGGCCGCTGATCAACCTGTCCCGTGCCGTGGCGGTGGACATGGAAAGCGGCACCATCGCTGCCCAGGGTTATCGTTTGCGGGTGCCGTACGGCACGTTGCTGTGTGTCTCGGACAAACCGCTGCACAGCGAAATCAAGCTGCCGGGCTCGGCCAACGCCTTCTATGAGCGCGCGGTCAGCCAGCACTTGAAGATTGGTATCGAGGCTGTAGATCTGTTGCGCACAGAGCTCAACTCGCTGCACTCGCGCAAACTGCGCAGCTTTGACGAGCCGCCGTTCCGCTGATCGTTATCATGGTCATTTGACGGTCAGGCCACTAGCATAGTGAGCCCTGACCGTTAGATGCTCTCTTTGCCATGTCCCGTCCTCAACGCCCCGTTTCCCGCCGCCCTGGCGTGAAACCCTCTGCTTCAGCCCCGCGCCGTGTCGCCAAGGCACCGCCGACCGAGCCGAAACTGATCCTGTTCAACAAACCCTTCGATGTGCTGACGCAATTCAGCGACGGCGAAGGGCGCGCGACCCTCAAGGATTACATCGAAGTACCGGGCATCTATCCGGCGGGACGGCTGGATCGCGACAGCGAAGGCTTGTTGCTGCTGACCAACGACGGTCAGCTTCAGGCGCGGATCGCCGACCCGAAACATAAGCTGGCCAAGACCTATTGGGTACAGGTCGAGGGTGAACCGAGCGCCGAACAGTTGCAGCGCTTGCGTGACGGCGTCGAGTTGAATGACGGCATGACCTTGCCCGCCGAGGCGCGGCAACTGGACGAACCCGAGTTGTGGCCGCGCAATCCGCCGGTGCGCTTTCGTAAAAGCGTGCCGACCAGTTGGCTGGAGTTGGTGATTCGCGAAGGGCGCAACCGCCAGGTGCGGCGCATGACCGCTGCGGTGGGTTTGCCGACGTTGCGCCTGGTACGGGTCAGAATCGGTGACTGGACGATCGAAGGGCTCGATCAGGGCCAGTGGAAAGAAGTACCGGCGCGCTTATAAGGCGCCGGATTCGATCAGGCCGATCACCACGCTCTTGATGATGAACGCCGCTACGCCCAGGCCCAACACGAAAAACAGAATGAACGAGCCGAAGCGCCCGGCCTTGGACTTCTTCGCCAGATCCCAGACGATGAAACCCATGAAAATGATCAGGATGCTGACCAGACCGGTCATCATCCACTCTTCGAAAACGGCAGGATCCATCGAACATCTCCAGCGCGGGCGTGGCTAAAAGGGCGCGGGGCAGTATACGCCTGCGCGGGTTCGCGCTGTATTGACCTGCGTCGGTGTGTCGCAGTCATTCGTCGCCTGTGCCGGCCCTATCGCGAGCAAGCTCGCTCCCACAGGTTTTGTATGGATCGCGATAGTGCGGTCAACACAAAACCTGTGGGAGCGTGGCTTGCCCGCGATGGGTCCCTCAGCTACGCAGATGAGTCAAAGGTAGTTCGGTGCTGTTCAACACCTGGTTCAACACAAAACTCGAACGCACGCTGGTCACCCCTTCAATCCGCGTCAGATGTCCCAGCAGCAGTTTCTGGTAGTGATCCATGTCCGGCACCACGACCTTGAGTTGATAGTCGGCATCCATTCCGGTCACCAGGCTGCATTCGAGCACTTGGGGCAGGGTGCGGATGGCCGCTTCGAAGTTTTCGAAACGCTCCGGCGTGTGACGGTCCATGCCGATCAGTACGTAGGCCGTCAGGCTCAGGCCGAGCATTTTACGGTCGAGCAGGGCAACCTGGCGGGAAATGTAGCCGTCGTCTTCCAGTTGCTTGACCCGCCGCGAGCATGGCGAAGGCGACAGGCCGATGCGTTCGGCCAGCTCCTGGTTGGAGATGCGTGCGTCGCGCTGCAATTCCGCCAAAATACTCAGGTCGTAACGGTCGAGCTTGCTCATCAAACGGTCCTTTGTCGTAACTATTGCGGAGGATTATGTATCCGTGGTTAAAAATTGCGCAAGTGATGTTTAATTCAGCAATCTTCGCAATCCTCTGCCGGCGCTCCCGGCCTATTCTTATCACCAGAATCACTGCTCGGACAAACAGTCCAGTGCGGCTCGCCCAATCAGGCCCGCCGCGGTCGCCACCCCCACCGGGGATGTGCCGGCCCCCGAGCTACACACTGTCCAGAAGACGGCGTGAGGTGAGCCGGCGCCACAAGCGTCGAGCCAGGACGAAGTTCTCTAAGGGGAGGCCGACGGGTCTCCCCTTTTTCTTGCGTGGAATTTGCTGCCGTGAATTAAAGCGCGGCCCTCAATAAATAAGTTGCGTGACAGATAACCTGTAGCAGAACCGGCCACTGCTTTCCCAGTCTTATGTACAGGCCCTAGCACGCAATGAGGAAAAGCATGAAGTCGCGCATCTGGCGTTTGGCCGGCGTTGGTTTGCTGTGTGTCAGTGTCACCGCGCAAACGATGGCCGATGAGCCACAAAACCATGACCGTGATGGCGGGCAACACGGCCAGGGCGGGCATCAGGGTGACAATCAGGGCCATGGGGGCAACAACCAGCCGCGCCCGCAAATCAGCCAGCCGCAGAACGAGCCCCGTGCGCAGAACAACGACAACCGCCACGACGAGCACAACGGCCAGAATCAGCATCAGAACAACGGCCAGTGGCAGAACCGTCCAGTGCCGGATTTCAACAGCCGGGTTCGCTCGCCACCACCACCGCCGCAGTTGCCGGCCACTGACATGCCGATCCAGCCCCGTCCCGACACCGTGCGCCAGACCCAGCAGCCGCAGCGTGGTTACTACCAGGACCAGCCGCGTCGCAATAACTACAACCAGCGCTGGAATGGCTACACAGTCGCACCGTCCTATGACAATCACATGCAGGGGCGCTCGAGTGGATACGGTAACGGCTGGGGGCCAGGTCCCAGGTATCGCCCCGGCCAGATGATCGACCGCTTCCCCGAACGCCACTTGCGCGTGCCTTACCGTGGCATGGATTACTACTATTCCGGCGGTTACTGGTATCGCCCGCTCGGCCCGCGCTATGAAGTGGTGAAGCCACCGCGCGGGATTCGCGTCAGATACCTGCCCGATTACGCCCAGCAAGTGTTCATCGGCGGGGCACTGCTGTTCCTTGCGGCCGGTTCGTATTACGCCTATGAGGAAAGCACTCAGGACTACGTCGTGGTCGAGCCGCAGGTTGGCGAACCACCGGCCGGCAGCAATGGTTATGACGTGGAGGCGTATCCGGCCAACGGTCAGTCGACGGAGCAGGTCGGTCGGGATGGCTACGAGTGTTATCAATACGCGGTGCAGCAGAGTGGTTTCGATCCACGAACCGCTACCTACCAGCCAGACCCGTCGGTGGTGCAAGCCTACCGACAGGCCCAGGGCAACTGCCTGAGCAGTCGCGGTTATCAGGTGAATTACTGAGCCCGGGCGGCTTTCACCACTTCCCGCGGGTCGGCGTGCACCAGCACTTCGGCGCGTGGGTAGGCGTTGTGAATGGCCGCGGCAGCCTGATCGCTGATGCCGTGGGCGACTGACAGCGTCAGTTCCCCCGGCAACTCCAGATGCAACTGCACAAACCACTGGTTGCCGGAGATCCGCGTACGCAAGTCATGGGCACCCAACACACCGGGTACGCTGCACGCCAATTCCAGCATGTGCTGGCTGACATCCGGCGGCAGTTCTTCATCCATCAACACCGCAAAACTCTCCCGGGCGATCCGCACTGCGCTCCAAAAGATATAAGCGGCGATGCCCAGGCCAAACCAGGCGTCGACCTGATCCCAGCCAAACCCGGCCAGTACCAGCGCCAGCAGAATGCTGCCGTTGAGCAACATGTCCGAACGGTAATGCAGCGAGTCGGCACGCACCGCGTTGGAGCCGGTAGCCTTGACCACCCGATGTTGCAACATCAGCAAGGCCAGGGTCAGGGCGAGCGAGAACACAATCACACCGATGCTGATCCACGGCGCGCCGACCGGTTCGGGATGTTTCAGCCGATCAAAGGCCTGCATTGCAATCAGTACCGCACTGCCGCCAATGAACAACGCCTGGGCCATGCCCGACAACGACTCGGCCTTGCCGTGGCCGTAGCGATGATCGTCGTCGGCCGGACGCAGGGCGTAATGCACCGCCAGCAGGTTGAGCAATGAGGTGACGCCGTCGAGTGCCGAGTCGGTGAGCCCGGCGAGCATGCTCACCGAGCCGCTCAGCCACCAGGCAATGGCTTTGGCGACGATCAGGGTGCACGCCACCGCCACCGAGGCACGGGTCGCCAGCCGCAGCAGGCGGGCGTGTTCGGAGCTGGAGGTCATAGTGGCCATCGTTACTTGAAGAGTCCTTTTGCGCGCAGGGATTATGCGGCGGGTTGCAGGCCGAACATCGCCAGTTGCTGAGTGCTGCCTTTGCTCTGGATCAGGCGTGGATCGTCCAGCGGGAAGCTGCGGCCCAGTTCGCTTTCCAGAATAGTCTGTAACTTGCGGTTATCGACTTTGCCGTCGGGGCCGATGGCGTCCTTGAGTTTTTGCGGGTCGACCTGGGCGGTCTTGCCCGGTTCGAAGTAAATCGCGCCGGTGGCGAAGTCCACGGCAAACGCGATCAGGCCGGGGATGATGTAGAACAGCAGGCCAACGGCGTCGAGCGCGGCGATGGCCGGGTCGATCTTGCCTTCGATCTGGCCACGGCGATCGGGGTAGAAGATCGATCCGCAGGCGGTCACTTGAGTCAGCAAGGTTGCGACCAGAACACCGCCAATCAGGCGAAAGGGAGCACGCATATGAAATCTCCTGGGTAATCTCGAAACGAAACGTCGTCGGTATGAATTAGGACCGTGATTAACGCCACGCAGTTCGCCGTTATACTCGCGCTGGCAGGGCGTGCCCACAGTAAATTGCGGCCGCGTCTCACCCCTACAGAGATAGTTGAGGATGGACGTTGTTTTTTTCAGTTCAACAACGCGTAACGGCTGACACTTGTAATCGGGGTTCGGCCCTCCGGGCTGAAGCTGTGGACGCGCCATGCTGCGTTGCGGAACTTGGTAAGGAAACGACCCTTACCTGCGTCCCGCGCCTTGCCTGGCACGCCCACAGCTTCAACGCGACTCGCAATTTACTGTGGGCACGCCCTGGGGAGCCAGCATGATTTCTTTGCCGATCGATGAAGTTTTACCCGCCCTGCGTGAAGCCCTCGCTACACGCCACGAAGCCGTGCTCGAAGCGCCGCCCGGTGCCGGTAAGACCACCCGTGTGCCTTTGGCCTTGCTCAACGAGCCGTGGCTGGCCGGGCAGACTATCCTGATGCTCGAACCCCGTCGGTTGGCCGCGCGTGCAGCGGCGGAGCGGCTGGCCAGTGAGCTGGGGGAGAAGGTCGGCGAGACCGTGGGTTATCGCATTCGTCTCGACAGCAAGGTCGGCCCCAACACCCGCATCGAAGTGGTCACCGAAGGCATCCTCACCCGGCGTTTGCAGGATGATCCGGCGCTGGAAGGCGTGGGCCTGCTGATCTTCGATGAATTTCACGAACGCAGCCTCGACGCTGATCTGGCCTTGGCCCTGAGCCTTAATGGCAGGGAGCTGTTCCGGGACGATCAGCMGCTGAAAATCCTCTTGATGTCGGCCACGCTCGAAGGCGAACGTTTGTCCGGGTTGCTCGACGACGCGCCGATCCTGCGCAGCGAAGGGCGCATGTTCCCGGTGGCGATGCGTTGGGGGCGGCCGTTCCAGGCCGGTGAATTCATCGAGCCGCGTCTGGTGCAGACCATCCTTGAAGCCTTGAACGACGAGACCGGCAGCGTGCTGGTGTTCCTGCCGGGGCAGGCGGAAATCCGGCGTGTGCATCAGCAACTGGCGGATGCGTTGGGCGATAATCCACAGGTTCTGTTGTGCCCGTTGCACGGTGAACTGGACCTGGCCGCGCAACGTGCAGCGATTGATCCGGCACCGGCGGGCAAGCGCAAAGTGGTGCTGGCCACCAATATCGCCGAAACCAGTTTGACCATCAACGGCGTGCGCGTGGTGATCGATGCCGGGCTGGCGCGGGTGCCGCGTTTCGACCCCGGCAGCGGCATGACCCGTCTCGACACGCAACGGATTTCCAAGGCCAGTGCGACCCAGCGTGCGGGCCGGGCCGGGCGACTGGAGCCGGGCGTGTGTTATCGCTTGTGGTCCCAGGACCAGCACGAGCAACTGGCGGCCTACGGCAGTGCGGAAATCCTTTCGGCGGACCTCGCCGGGTTGGCCTTGCAACTGGGACGCTGGGGCGTGACACCGGGGCAACTGGTGTGGCTCGACGTGCCGCCAGCCGCCGCTTATGCACAGGCCCAGGACCTGCTCGAACGCCTGGGGGCGCTGGAGGGTGAAGCGCTGACCCGTCACGGCCAGGCCATGGCCGAACTGCCGGCGCATCCACGCATTGCGCATTTGCTGTTGCGCGGCCAGGCGCTGGGTCTGGCGGACATGGCCTGCGACGTCGCCGCGCTGCTCGGTGAGCGCGATATCTTGCGCGGCTCCGGGGCGGACCTGCACAGCCGACTGGTGCTGTTGTCGGGTGAAGAGCGCGCTGCACGCGGTGCTCAGGGGGGCGTGCAGCGCGCACGGCAACTGGCGCGGCAGTATCGTGGTTATCTGCGGGGCAAAGCGACGGAGCCGGTCAGCGATCCGGATCACCCGCGCTGGCTCGGCGCGTTGCTGGCGCTGGCCTATCCCGACCGCGTCGCCCAACAACGGCGCGCCGGTGGTGCGGAATATCGTTTGGCCAACGGACGTGCCGCACTGTTCGCCGAGGCCGACAGCCTGATGAAGCAACCGTGGCTGGTAATCGCCGATCTGGGCAGTCGCCAGGGCCAGCGTGAGGAGCGGATTTATCTGGCGACGGACTTCGATCCGGCGCTGTTCGATTCAGTGCTGGCCGAGCAGGTGCGCTGCGTCGATCAACTGGATTGGGATGAACGTGAAGGGGTGCTGCGGGCAGAGCGTCAGCGCAAGGTTGGCGAGCTGATCCTCAGCCGCGAGCCACTGACAGGCCTCGACGAAGCCGCCCGCAGCCAGGCGCTGGTGAACCTGGTGCGGCGCAAAGGCCTGGAGCTGTTGCCGTGGACCCCGGAGCTGCGTCAGTGGCAGGCGCGGGTCGCCTTGTTGCGGCAACTGGACCTCGCCGGTAAAGGCGAGAGCGAATGGCCGGACGTCAGCGACGCGGCGTTGCTCAAGAGTCTGGAGCACTGGCTGATGCCGTATCTGGGCAAGGTTTCGCGACTCAGCCACTTCGCCAATCTGGACCTGTCGAGCATCGTCCACAACCTGCTGCCGTGGCCGCTGCCGCAACGGCTTGACGAACTGGCGCCGCATCATTTGAGTGTGCCGTCGGGCTCGTCGATTCGTCTGGACTACAGCGAACAGCCGCCGATTCTGGCGGTGCGTTTGCAGGAGTTGTTCGGCCTGGCGGAAACCCCGCGCATCGCCGGGGGCCGGCAGGTGGTCAAGCTGCATCTGCTGTCACCGGCGCGGCGGCMGGTGCAGGTGACCCAGGACCTGGCCAATTTCTGGCGCAGCACCTACGCCGAGGTGAAGAAGGATCTGAAGGGGCGTTATCCGAAGCATTACTGGCCGGATGATCCGCTGGTGGCGGAGGCGACTGCGCGGATCAAACCGCGCAAGTAATCGCAGCTCCTATGAGGTCTGGGTTGATCTTTCGGATTTCGCCGTGAGTTGTTCGCGGCAATAGTCCGCGAACAACTGCGCCGGCTTGGTCAGTTGCCCACGCTTGAGCCATGCCGCCACCAGCCCCGAACCGGTGACGTCTTCGGCGATGTCCACGCACACCACTTTCTGCCCGTCGTAGGTGCACTCCGAGTGCGGCTTGGTCACCAGAATCGAAAAACCAAAGCCCTGGCCAACCATGCCGCGCACCATCTCGATGGATGGCGAGCTGAAGGCGATGCGTGGGGTCAGTCCGAGCTCATCGAACAGACTGACGAAGTAGGTCCGGCTCGGCTGCACGTCCAGAAGAATCATCGGCTCCAGGCACAGATCCCGCAGCGACACTTGTGCCTGTTGGGCAAAGCGGTGATCCGCCGGTAGTAATGCGTAAGGTCGTTGCGCCGGCATCAGCGGTTCGGTTTCGATGGTGCCGTCCAGATCGTGCTCGTAAAGGATCGCCAGATCGAAGGCACCAGAAGTCAGGCCCTGCACCAGCTCTTGCTGCTCGCCGTCGCGGATGCGGATTTCCACCCCCGGGTACAACGCCGAAAACCCGGCGATCAATTGCGGCAGGTACAGCGGCGCGACGGTTTCGAAGCAGCCAATATCAATCTGCCCGGAGACCACGTCGTTATCGGCCAGGGCGTTTTGTTCGAACTCCCTGGCCATGCGCAACAGTTCCTGGGCCTTGCGATAGAAGCGCGCACCGCTGGGGGTCAACGACACGCCCTGGGCGTGATGGCGGATCAGCAGTTGCACACCGAAGCTGTCTTCCAGCCCTTTGATGGCCGTGGAGATCGAAGGCTGGGCGATGTACAGCTTGCGCGAGGCCTCGGCGACGCTGCCGCATTCGACAGTGGTGATGAAATATTTCAGTTGACGCAGATTGTAGGCAGCCACAGCAAACCTCGGGGGAGAACGGATCAGGCATCCGGGCAATTTGCGCGCCACCCCTATCCGCTCGGGCAGCGATTTGTTGTGGTTGAACAATAACCACATGCTGCACCAGAAGGGAGATTGGCTACGTAGTTTTTTCTTGGCCTGCGAACACATTTTTACTGGTTTTCCACTGCTTGGGCCTGAGCGACTATCCAATACACAAGAATGTCCTCTGGAGCATCTGAACGTGTTCGAGCTTGAGTATTGGCAACGCAAGGCCGCTTCCCTGCGGTTTCCCGACCAGGCTGTGATCAACGGCCAGCGCCGTGCGGCGCAGTCGGGGCAGACTTTCGCCGCGATCAACCCCGCTACCGGGCAATGCCTGGCCAACGTTGCCGCTTGCGGCGAAGAAGACGTGAATGCGGCGGTGCGTAATGCGCGGCAGGTCTTCGAGGCGGGCACCTGGGCGGCGCGCTCACCGACCGAACGCAAGCAAGTGCTGTTGCGCCTGGCCGACTTGATCCTCGAAAACCGTGAAGAGCTGGCACTGCTCGATTCACTGAACATGGGTAAACCAGTCGCCGATGCCTACAACATCGACGTGCCGGGTGCCGCTGGGGTGTTGCGCTGGTACGCCGAAAGCCTCGACAAACTCTACGATCAGGTCGCGCCGAGCGCGCAGAACGTGCTGGCGACCATCACCCGCGAAGCCCTCGGCGTGGTGGCGGCCGTGGTGCCGTGGAATTTCCCCCTGGACATGGCGGCGTGGAAACTCGCGCCGGCCCTGGCCGCCGGCAACTCGGTGATCCTCAAACCGGCCGAGCAGTCGCCGTTTTCCGCCCTGCGTCTGGCTGAGCTGGCGCTGGAGGCGGGTCTTCCTCCAGGTGTACTCAACGTGCTGCCGGGCCTCGGCGAGCAGACCGGCAAGGCTCTGGGCCTGCACCCGGACGTCGATTGCCTGGTGTTCACCGGCTCCACCGAAGTCGGCAAATATTTCATGCAGTACTCGGCCCAGTCGAACCTCAAGCAGGTGTGGCTGGAGTGCGGCGGCAAGAGCGCCAACCTGGTGTTCGCCGATTGCCAGGACCTGGATCTGGCGGCCGAGAAAGCCGCATTCGGCATCTTCTTCAATCAGGGCGAAGTCTGCTCGGCCAACTCGCGATTGCTGGTGCAACGCTCGATTCATGACGAGTTCGTCGACTGCCTCAAGGCCCAGGCCGAGCGCTGGTTGCCGGGGGATCCGCTGGACCCGTCGAGCGCCGCCGGAGCCATCGTCGACAGCCGTCAGACCGCGCGCATCATGAAGTTTATCCAGCAGGCCGAACAGCAAGGCGCGACCAGGATCTGTGGCGGTCGGCAGTCGATTTTCAACGGCTCGGACAACTTCATCCAGCCGACGATTTTCACCGGTGTGACCCCGGATATGCCGCTGTTTCGCGATGAAGTGTTTGGCCCGGTGCTGGCGATTACGCCATTCGACGATGAGGCCCACGCCTTGCACTTGGCCAACGACAGCGTCTACGGCTTGGCGGCCTCGCTGTGGACCGACGACCTCAATCGCGCCCACCGTGTGGCGCGACAATTGCGGGCCGGAACGGTGTCGGTCAATAGCGTCGACGCACTGGACGTGACCGTGCCTTTTGGCGGTGGCAAGCAGTCGGGTTTCGGCCGCGACTTGTCCCTGCATTCATTCGATAAATACACCCAGTTGAAGACCACCTGGTTTCAATTGCGCTGATAACAAAACGGAGAACTGGCGATGACCACACCACGTGACACCCGCGACTACCAGGCCGCCGACGCTGCGCACCACATTCATGCGTTCGTCGATCAGAAAGCCCTCAACGACGAGGGGCCACGGGTGATGGTCCGTGGCGAGCGCCTGCACCTGTGGGACAACGATGGCCGGCGTTACCTCGACGGCATGTCCGGGCTGTGGTGCACCAACCTCGGTTATGGGCGCAAGGACCTGGCCGCCGCGGCGAGCCGGCAGCTGGAACAGCTGCCGTACTACAACATGTTTTTCCACACCACCCACCCGCAGGTGATCGAGCTGTCCGAGCTGCTGTTCAGCCTGCTGCCGGGTCACTACAGCCACGCGATCTACACCAACTCCGGCTCCGAAGCCAACGAGGTGTTGATCCGCACGGTGCGTCGCTATTGGCAGGTGCTCGGCAAGCCCGAGAAGAAAATCATGATCGGCCGCTGGAACGGATACCACGGTTCGACCCTGGCCGCGACGGCGCTGGGCGGCATGAAATTCATGCACGAAATGGGCGGCATGATTCCAGACATCGAGCACATCGACGAGCCGTACTTCTTCGCCCACGAAGGCAACCTGACGCCGGCCGAATTCGGTCTGCGTGCGGCCCGGCAATTGGAAGCGAAGATTCTCGAACTGGGTGCCGACAAGGTCGCAGGCTTCATCGCCGAACCGTTCCAGGGCGCGGGCGGGATGATCTTCCCGCCCGAAAGCTACTGGCCGGAAATCCAGCGCATCTGCCGCAAGTACGACGTGCTGCTGTGCGCCGATGAAGTGATCGGCGGCTTCGGTCGTACCGGCGAATGGTTCGCCCACGAGTACTTCGGTTTCGAGCCGGACACCCTGTCCATCGCCAAGGGGCTGACCTCGGGCTACATTCCCATGGGCGGCTTGATCCTGTCGAAAAAAATGGCCTCGGTGCTGGTGGAACAGGGCGGCGTGTTTGCCCACGGCCTGACCTATTCCGGGCATCCGGTGGCGGCGGCGGTGGCGATTGCCAACCTCAAGGCGCTACGTGATGAAGGCGTGGTGACGCGGGTCAAGGATGACATTGGTCCGTACCTGCAACAGTGCCTGCGCGAAGTGTTCGGCAAGCACCCGCTGGTGGGCGATATCCAGGGCACCGGCATGGTCGCGGCGCTGCAACTGGCCGAAGACAAAAACAGCCGCAAGCGTTTCGCCAACGAGAACGACATCGCCTGGCGCTGCCGTACGATTGGTTTTGAGGAGGGCGTGATCATTCGCTCCACACTGGGCCGGATGATCATGGCGCCGGCCTTGATTGCCAGCCGTGAAGAGATTGATGAACTGATCGGCAAGACCTTGAAAGCGGTGGATCGAACGGCGCAGGAATACGGCCGGCTCTGATCTTGCTGGAAGGTCCTGCGGACCTTATCGCGAGCAGGCTCGCTCCTACATTGGATTTGTGTCGATCATCGGTAATGAGGGCGACATAGACCCCTGTAGGAGCGAGCCTGCTCGCGATTGCTTTTGTCGAATCAACATACTTCTCAAGTCTTGCACCCACCTCGGGCATCCCCGCCCACAGCGCCCTTTAGCAGTGCGCGCTAACGAGTTTTTTCATCGTTCGCATCCACATATTTCCTCATTTTCCTAATCCCGCCCTTGGGCCAACATCGATCTCCCCAGCCAGCCCAATGCTGCACACCAAAGGGTCCATCAGAGACCACAGGCCGCAGCTGCTTCAGGGCCACTGGCCGTACTGCCCATGACAAAACTAAATCAACAGCTTTGGGAGTGCTCCATGATCAAGTCCTTGCTTACCCGCGTTGCCCATCCACTGGCGGTCACCGCCATCGCCGCGACGGTCGCCACTAGCGCCCAGGCCGGCACCCTGTCCATCGGTCATACCACCTGGGTCGGCTACGGCACCCTGTACCTGGCCCAGGACCTTGGCTACTTCAAGGAAAACGGTTTGACCGTCGAGTTGCCGGTGGTCGAGGAAGCGGCGATGTACATGGCCGCGCAAGCTTCTGGTGAGTTGTCCGGCTCGGCGTCGACCATCGACGAGGTGCTCAAGTACCGTCCGCAATTCTGCTTCAAGGCCGTGGCCGCGCTGGATGACAGCCATGGTGGCGACGGCGTGCTGGTAGGCAAGGACGTCAAGAGCCTGCAGGAGCTCAAGGGCAAGGCCGTTGCGGTCAACGAAGGTTCGACCTCGCAGTTCTGGCTCTCGTATCTGCTGAAAAAACACGGCATGAGCATGAGCGACATCACCGTGCAGAACATGACGGCCGACGACGCCGCCACCGCGTTCATCGCCGGTCGCGTACCGGCTGCCGTGACCTGGGAGCCGCACCTGTCGATGGTTCGCGACAAGCAGCAGGGCAAGGTGCTGATCGACAGCAGCAGCACACCGGGGGTGATCGTCGACGTGGTCGCACTGAACTGCACCGTGATCGAAAAGCAGCCGGAAGACGTCAAGGCTCTGGTGGCCGGTTTGTACAAAGCCGTGCAGTACACCAAGGATCATCCACAGGAAGCCTACAAAATCATGGCCAAGGGCGTTGGCGGTTACCTGGCCGATCCGAAGGAGCTGGAAGCCGCCGCCCAGGGCGTGCGTTTCTACGATCAGGCCATGAGCGAAAAACTCCTGGGCTCGCCGGGCAAACCGGGTGACAGCGCACCGCTGATCAAACTGGCCAACGAGACCGCCAGCGAGCTGCAAGGCAAGCCCTACAACGTCAGCAATGACGACCTCATCGACAACCGCTTCGTCACCCCGCTCTAGGAGGCTGCATGTTCAAGCGCAATTCATGGCTGAGCCGCTGCATCACGCCCAAGACCGGTCTGCCGGTCTCGGTGATCTGGAGCGCGAGCGGTCTTGCCTGGGTGCTGTTGGTCGGCCTGTGGGCCGGCTTGTCCTACGGTGGCGTGGTGCCGGGCATGTTCCTGCCGACGCCGGGTGCGGTGGTCGAGGCCGCTGTGCGCCTCGGTCGCGACGGCACACTCGGCCAGCATGTGTGGGCCAGCGTCGAAGTGGTGATGGTCGGCTTCATCGTGTCGTCCCTGGTGGCAGTGCCGCTGGGTTTGCTGATGGGCAGCTTCCGCATCGTCCAGGCCTTTCTTGAGCCGCTGGTGAATTTCATTCGTTACCTGCCGGTGACCTCGTTCGTGCCGCTGTTCATCCTGTGGATCGGCATCGGTCTGGAGCAGCGGGTGTCGGTGATCATTTTCGGCGTGTTCTTCCAGCAACTGGTGATGATCGCGGACGTGTCCAAAGGCATCTCCAAGGACCTGATCAACGCCTCCTATACCCTCGGTTCGAACCGTCGTGACGCGGTGCTGCATGTGATCGCCCCGGCGTCACTGCCGGGTGTGCTCGACACCCTGCGCGTGACCATGGGCTGGGCCTGGACTTACCTGGTGGTGGCTGAACTGGTCGCCGCTTCCAGTGGCCTGGGTTACCTGAGCCTCAAGGCCATGCGTGGCTTCCAGGTGGATGTGATTTTCCTCGCCATCGCGATCATCGGCCTGCTGGGCCTGGTCACCGATCAACTGTTCCGTTTCCTACGCCTGAGGATTACCGCATGGGCTCAGTAACCGCCGCCACTCATCGTTTTGTCGCCCCTCAGGCTGCCCAGGTGAACGCGCCTCGGCTGCAAGTGGACAAGGTCAGCCTGCGTTACAAGAAACCCGATGGCGGTACCTTTACCGCGTTGGAGGAAGTGTCGTTCGAGGTGCCGGACCAGCAATTCGCTGTACTGGTGGGGCCTTCGGGCTGCGGCAAGTCGAGTCTGCTGTACCTCACCGCCGGCCTGGCCGAACCGACCTCGGGCGAAATTTACGTCGGCGGCCAACAGGTGGAAGGCCCCGGTGCGGATCGCGGCATGGTGTTCCAGAGCTACACGCTGTTCCCGTGGCTGACCGTGCGCCAGAACGTCGAGTTCGGCCTCAAGCGGCGCGGCATGCCAGCGGCGCAACGCAAGGACATCGTCGATTACTACGTCAATGAGGTGGGCCTGAGCGGCTTTGCCGACAACTACGCCAAGCAGTTGTCGGGTGGGATGATGCAACGCGTGGCGATTGCCCGGGCGTTGGCCAACGATCCACAGATCCTGCTGATGGACGAACCCTTCGGCGCCCTCGACAGCCAGACGCGCCTGCAAATGCAGCAGTTGTTGCTGCGGGTGTGGGGCAACAGCAAGAAGACCGTGTTGTTCGTGACCCACGATATCGACGAGGCGATTCTGCTGGGTGACCGGGTCTACGTCATGGGCGCCAGACCTGGCCGGATCAAGCAGATATTGGATGTGCCGATCGAGCGTCCACGCAACCTGGACATGGTCATGGAGCGCTCGTTCATCGAGATGAAACGCGAGATCTTCGGGCTGCTGCATGATGATCTGGAGGAGGTGCATTAAGTCGGGCATACACAGACCTTGTGGGAGCGAGCTTGCTCGCGATGGCGGCGGCACATCCAATATCCATCCCGAGGTTCAAGCAACAATCTCGAATGTGGTACTGGCCAGCCTTTCACCATTGACCATGATATGCACCGCGTGGCGCCCCGCATAATGCCGGCGGGTGGTGAGTTCCTTGATCTGCTGACCACGGCTGACGGCTTCGACGGCATTGCCCGGCAGCGTCAGCGCCTTGAGTTTGAATACCTTCGCCGAGGTGCTGCCGTTGGCCTTGACGTAATCGATGGCGTAGTCGATCACCAGGCGTTGGCTGCTTTGAACGGTGGATTTGACGGCAAACGACAGGGTGATCTTTTCTCCCAGACCAATCACCGGCGGTTCGACTTTTACATCAACGATCTCGACCTCAGGCTTGCCGCCCGCGCCGATGATCGCCAGTGCCCGCCGGTTGCCCTGTTTGATCAGGCTACGCAGGGCGTGTCTGGCGATCCATGCGGTGTGCCTGTTGTCCAGCGACCAGCCTTCGATCAGGTCCAGCACCCAGTCGGGGTGATCCTTGGTGATGTCGTTGAGGTGGTTGGCGACGGACTTGCGCACGTACAGGCTGTTGTCGGCCTTGAGGTTGTCGAGGATGTTCGCGGCCAGTGTCGGATCGGTCTGGATGGGCTCCAGCCGGAATGACCAGGGCAGGCGTGGCCGACAGCCTTCGCTGGCCAGGCGCCGCACATGCTCGTTGTCGTCCAGTGACCAGTCGTGCATCAACTTGAGTGAGCGTTCGAGGTCGCTGCGCAGAAAGTGACGGATTGCGAATTCCGAGGAGCCGAAGGCGGTGAAGTACTTCAGTGCGTCCATCGACTGATCGAACGCATGGACGCCGTAGCTGGCGACATAGTGCGGCAGGCACATGCTGACGAAGCCGCTGTTGAGGCGCGGGGCGAGGGCGCGCAGCACCCCCAGCGACGCTTCATAGTCCAGCGGCAACACCGCGTGCAGGCATTCGCTGACCCGGGCCATGCGCTGCATGACGCTGAGGTCAGCCAGGCCGGATTGGGCCAGCTTCAGGAAACGCCTGGCCTCGAAGGGCGGATAGACCGCGGTCATTTCGCTCGCGATGTGCTGGAGGCGCTCGGTGTTGAAGATTTCCTTGAGGGCCGGAGAGGGTTTGTCAGCCATGGTGGCTCCTTGGCGATTGTTGTTGATCCATCACACCGCGTCATCGTTCATCGCGAGCAGGCTCGCTCCTACAGAAGAGCGTATAAGCGACAAAGATCCAGTGTAGGAGCGAGCCTGCTCGCGATGAGGCCCTCAAATTCACCTCATTTTGTGCCCGCTTGCTCTTGCAGTTGATCCGACTCGAATAACCTGGCCAGTTCCGCCCGCGCTTCCTGCGCCGTCTGCAGCACTTTCACCGCGTCGTCATACACCGCATGCTGGGCTTCAAGCACCTCTTCGTCGTGCTGCTTGAAGCGTTTGATCCGCGCATCCGCCTGGGCCTGGGTCAATCCCAGGCCGATCAGGGTTTGCCGGCTCATTTCCAGGCTCGAATAATAGGTTTCGCGCACGGCGTGAGCGCCGACGTCCATTAGCCGGTGCACATGCTGGCGGTTACGGGCACGGGCGATGATTTTCATGTGCGGGTAGAGCTTGCGCACCAGTTCGGCGGTCTTGATATTGGTGTCCGGGTCGTCGGTGGCGATCACGAAATACTCGGCTTCCCCGACCTTGGCCGCGTTGAGGATTTCCGGGCGCATCGGGTCGCCGTAGAAGACCGGCACGCCACCGAAGCTGCGAGACAGTTCGATGGTTTCCACCGAGGTGTCGAGGGCCACGAACTTGATGTTCTGCGCACGCAGAATCCGCGCAATGATCTGGCCCATGCGACCCATACCGGCGATCACCACCCGTGGCGCGTCGGCGTCGATTTCGCGGAACTTCTCCGGTACTTCCACCGGTTGCACTTTCGGGCTGACCAAGCGCGCGCACACCAGCAGCAACAGCGGCGTCACGGCCATGGACAGGGTGATGGTCAACACCAGCAAGTCATACAGTTCTGCGGCGAACAGCCCATGATCGCGACCGATCTTGAACACCACAAAGGCAAATTCACCACCGGCCGCAAGCACGATACCCAGGCGGATCGCACTGACCTTCTTCAAGCCACCGGCCAGGCGACCGACAATAAACAGCAGCGGCAGTTTGATCGCGATCAGCATCAGGGTCAGGCCCAGCACCGAGATCGGCATGCTCAGCAACAGGCTCAGGTTCGCACCCATGCCGACGCTGATGAAAAACAGCCCCAGCAACAGGCCTTTGAAAGGCTCGATCTGGGCTTCCAGTTCATGGCGATACTCGGAATCCGCCAGCAGCAGGCCGGCGAGGAATGCGCCCAGGGCCATGGAAATTCCAGCCAGTTCCATCAGCCATGCCGTGCCGATCACCACCAGCAACGCCGTGGCGGTGGAAACCTCTGGCAGCGCGGTTTTGGCCACCACACGAAACACCGGCCGCAGCAGATAACGCCCGCCGATCACCACCACCGCGATGCTGAACAGCACTTGCAGGCCGTGGTTCAGGTCTTCGCTGGCGGTGGTGCGGTGATCGCCGCCGGCCAGCAATGGCACCATGGCGATCAACGGAATCGCGGCGATGTCCTGAAACAACAGGATCGCGAACGCCAGCCGCCCGTGGGGGCTGGTCAGTTCCTTGCGTTCAGCCAGGCTTTGCAGGCCGAATGCCGTGGATGACAGCGCCAGCCCGAGGCCGAGGACGATCGCGGTGTTCAATGGCTGGCCAAACAGCCACAGCGCCACCACGCCAATCACCGTGCCGGTCAACAACACTTGCGCCAAACCTACGCCAAACACTGATTTGCGCATCACCCACAGGCGTCGCGGCGACAGCTCCAGGCCGATGATGAACAACAGCAACACCACGCCGAGTTCGGAAATGTTCGCGACGCTTTGCGGGTTGTCGATCAGGCCCAGCACCGACGGGCCGATGATCACCCCGGCAAACAGATAACCCAGAACCGCCCCCAGTTGCAGGCGCTTGGCCAATGGAACGATGAGCACGGCCGCCATCAGAAATACGACAGCGGCTTGTAGCAGGTTGCCTTCATGGGGCATGGGCGAAACTCCAGAACTCGACACAACGGGGGCGCCAAGGATAAAGGCTGGGCTCTGTGAAGATCTACCGTGGGCTTTCAGTTACATCCATGCAGTTGTGCCGCCGCCTTCGCGAGCAGGCTCGCTCCCACAATGTTTTTTGGTCGTACGCAAATACTGTGTACAGCACAAATCACTGTGGGAGCGAGCTTGCTCGCGATGGGCACCCGCCGCCGAAGCGTTATTCGCTATGTGCCCACACCACGCTCTCGGTGCCCAGCCGATACTGATTGTTCCCGCYGCGCTTGGCCTCATACATCGCCAGGTCGGCAATGTGCAGCAGGCGGTCGATGCTCGGTGCGTGATCGGGAAACACCGCGACGCCAAGGMTGGTGCCGATGTGGCACTGGTGCGCGCCAGCTCCAGCGCTTCGGACAGGCGCTCTTCGAGCACCAGGCGATTGGGCAGGCCGGTCAACGGGTCGTAATGGGCCAGGTACTTGAGGTAGTTGGCCGAGGCCTTTTCTTCGGTGATGTCGCGCACCACGCCCATCATCTTGATCGTTTCGTCGCGGTCGTTCTTGACCACGTTGCCGGTTTCCCGCAGCCAGCGGATGGTGCCGTCGGACCAGACCACGCGGTATTCCTCGTCGTGGTTTTCAGCGCGAGGATCAGGATGAGCGTCGTTGAACCAAGGATGACGCTGGTCCATAGCAGGATCATTCGGGGATGGCCATCAGGGCGGTGAACCGTACGGGTAATTGTTGATTATTTTAGTTCAGCAAACAGCTTTAAACGTCGCGCGGGAGGTGGCAATGGTTGCCAATCGAGGGCAAATCTGGGAAAACGGCGCCCGTCAGGCCCTTGAGGGCGAGTGAGCATACGAGTGAATTCAATGAATGACGAGCTTCAGGTAATCGATCTGCAAGTAGGTGACGGAAAAGCCGCCATCAAAGGCGCACTGATCACCACCCAGTACCGTGGCTGGCTGGAGGACGGGACCGAATTCGATTCTTCCTATAGCCGTGGTAAACCCTTCCAGTGCGTGATTGGCACCGGGCGGGTCATCAAGGGCTGGGACTTGGGTATCCTGGGCATGCAGGTCGGCGGCAAGCGCAAGTTGCTGGTGCCGGCGCATCTGGCCTATGGCGAACGCACCATGGGCAAGATCACGCCGAATTCGAACCTGATCTTCGAAATTGAATTGCTGGAAGTGCTGACGCGGGATGACTGACCGCGATTGCCTGGGAGGCCCATGCCGCTAATCAACGAATACGCTACAGCCATCGAACTGCTGGACCAGTCTTATCGGCACTGGACCGGTAAACACCTGCCAGCTCCGGAATCGCTGACCGGGCTGGAACGCCTGCACTGGCTGCACACCCACGCGCCCTACAGTTTGCTGGCCCATGGCGCTGAAGACGACCCTCTTTTTTTCTACGCCAACGAACAGGCGCTGGCCTGCTTCAAGTACCCGCGCCCGGAATTTCTGGGCATGCCGTCACGCTTCAGCGCCTCGCCACTGGACCGCGCGGTGCGTCAGACCCTGCTGGAGCAGGTCACCGCCAATGGCATTGCTCACGGTTACAGTGGCTATCGGGTGGATCGGCAAGGTAATGCCTTCATGATTCATGAAGGCAAGGTGTGGACGCTCATCGATCAACACGGTGCGCGGGTGGGGCAGGCGGCGTTGTTCTGGCCGGATGCAGGACGGATCGGGCAGTTGGGAGTTGAACCCAGGCCTTTAACGGCCAACTAGCTGGGAAAGTCGCTGACCCGCCAGGCCTGCCTGTCATCGGATTGTGCCTTGCCAGGCTCCGCTCTATCGACGACCATACACGCCATATAGAGGTAGGGGGTATAGGTATGTCGCACATTCACGAACACAAAGATGACTTGATCAAGCGGGTAAGACGGATTGCCGGACAGGTGGAAGCCGTGGAGCGAGCGCTCGAGTCCGATGCCGATTGCGCCAAGACCCTGCATCTGGTTGCTGCGATCCGGGGCGCGGTCAATGGTCTGCTGGAGCAGTTCATCGA